>DKTR01000074.1:2514-42581 GCA_002473385.1 Lachnospiraceae bacterium UBA7225 | reverse complement strand
AATAACGTTGATGCAGCAGCATATTTAGGAAAAGTAATTGCCGAGAGAGCTCTTGAGAAGGGTATCAAGACCGTTGTCTTTGACAGAGGCGGCTTCATATATCAGGGGAAAATTCAGGCATTAGCAGATGCAGCAAGAGAAGCTGGTCTGGAATTTTAGGAGGTAGACACATGAAACGTGAGATTATTGATGCTAATTCGTTAGAATTAAATGAAAAAGTAGTGTCTATTAAGCGTGTTACCAAGGTTGTTAAGGGTGGTAAGAACATGAAGTTCACAGCTCTCGTGGTTGTAGGCGATGGGAATGGCCATGTTGGTGCAGGTTTAGGAAAGGCAAAAGAAATTCCGGAAGCAATCCGTAAAGGAAAAGAAGACGCTGCTAAGAATCTGATTAATGTTGCGCTGGATGATAATGCAAGTATCCCGCATGATTTTGAAGGAAAGTTCGGCGGTTCCCATGTAGTGCTCAAGAGAGCTCCGGAAGGTACCGGTGTTATCGCAGGCGGTCCGGCACGTAATGTGCTGGAAATGGCAGGCATCCGCAATATCCGTACAAAATCCCTCGGCTCCAGAAATAAGCAGAACGTTGTTCTTGCAACGCTGGAAGGCTTAAGACAGCTTAAATCCCCGGAGGAAGTTGCAAGACTGCGCGGAAAAGCGGTAGAAGAAGTGCGCGCATAGGAGGATTAGAAAATGGCAGATAAAGTAAGAGTAACCTTAGTAAAATCTACGATCGGTGCAATTCCGAAGCATCGTGCAACGGTAGCTGCACTTGGATTGAAAAAACTGAACAAATCTGTTGAGCTTCCGAACAACGCAGCTACACAGGGCATGGTAAAACAGGTACAGCATTTAGTAAAAGTAGAAGAAATTTAATTAAATGAATAAGGAGGTGCCATGATGGATTTATCAAACTTAAAACCGGCAGAGGGTTCCAGACAAAGCGATAATTTCAGAAGAGGCCGCGGACATGGTTCAGGAAACGGTAAAACAGCCGGCAAAGGACATAAAGGTCAGAAGGCTCGTTCCGGAGCACCGAGACCGGGCTTTGAAGGCGGTCAGATGCCATTATACAGACGTATTCCGAAGAGAGGCTTCACAAACAGAAATACACTGGATATCGAAGCAATCAACGTGAGCGAACTGGAGAGATTTGATAACGATACTGAGGTAACGATCGAAACCTTGATCGAAGCCGGTGTTATCAAGAGTGCAAAAGACGGCGTAAAGGTACTTGGAAACGGGGAACTTACTAAGAAGCTGAACGTTAAGGTGAATGCTTTCAGTGAAAGCGCAAAGGCTAAAATAGAAGCACTTGGTGGAAAAGCAGAGGTGATCTAATGTTAGAAACACTTCGTAACATGTTTCGAGTGAAGGATATCCGCAAACGTCTGCTATTTACGTTTGGTATGCTCGTTGTCATCCGGTTCGGTTCTCAGCTTCCGGTACCGGGTGTCAACCGTGAATACATTTCGCAATTTTTTGCGCAGCAGACAGGAGGCGCCTTCAACTTTTTCAGTGCTTTCACCGGCGGTTCTTTTGAGCGCCTGTCTATTTTTGCGCTGAATATTACACCGTACATTACATCGTCCATTATCATTCAGCTGTTGACGATTGCTATTCCGCAGCTTGAGGAAATGCAGAAGGACGGGGAAGAGGGAAGAAAGAAGCTTACCAATATTACCCGTTACGTTACAGTTGGACTTGCACTGCTTGAGGCTACTGCAATGACCGTTGCATTTGGCAGAGGCGGCATGATTCCCGATATCAATGTTTTGAAAGGAATCACAGTGGTTGTGGCATGGACGGCAGGTTCTGCATTCTTAATGTGGGTTGGTGAGCGGATCACGGAAAAAGGCGTAGGAAATGGTATTTCTATTGTCCTCGTGATTAACATTCTTTCGCGTGTGCCGAGCGACATCGGTACCCTTTATGAAACCTTTATAAAGGGCAAGACAATTGCACGCGGTGCGCTGGCTGCTCTGATCATTCTGGCAGTTATCGCAGTTACGATCGTCTTTGTTATTATACTGAGTGATGCGGTAAGACGTATTCCGGTACAGTATGCAAAGAAGATGCAGGGAAGGAAGATGATGGGTGGACAGTCCACTTTCATTCCTCTGAAAGTAAACACGGCTGGTGTTATTCCGGTTATCTTTGCACAGTCATTGTTCAGCATGCCGAGCATGATCGCATCCGTACTGAACGTGTCTACAGACGGCGTTGGCGGCAAGATTCTCGCGGCGCTGAACCAGAATAACTGGTTTAATCCCGGTCAGCCGGTATATTCCATCGGACTTATTCTTTATATTGCGATGATTATTGGTTTTGCTTACTTCTACACATCCATTACCTTCAATCCGATTGAGGTGGCGGACAATATGAAGAAGCAGGGTGGCTTTATTCCGGGTATCCGTCCTGGTAAGCCGACGACCGATTATCTGAACAGGATTCTGAATTACATCGTGTTTATCGGTGCAGTTGGACTGACAATTGTCGTGCTGATTCCGATTTTCTTCAACGGTGTGTTTAAGGCTTATGTATCCTTCGGCGGAACATCTATTATCATTATTGTAGGTGTTATTCTCGAAACGATCAAGCAGATTGAATCACAGATGGTAGTCCGCAATTACAAAGGCTTTTTAAGCGAATAAGGAAGTGTACCGTTTGTTTTCGGACAGGCGGTACACTAACTGTGTTTATGCAAGAAAGGAACAGTTATGAAGATTGTAATGTTGGGTGCCCCCGGCGCGGGAAAGGGTACGCAGGCAAAGCGCATTGCGGAGAAATATGAAATTCCGCATGTTTCAACCGGCGATATCCTGCGTGCAAACGTGAAGGGCGAGACAGAATTAGGGAAAAAAGCAAAGGAATTTATGGATCAAGGGCTTCTGGTACCGGATGAGCTGGTGATCGATATGCTGATGGACCGCATTGCACAGCCGGATTGCGAAAAGGGTTATATCCTGGATGGCTTCCCGCGCACAATTCCGCAGGCAGAGAGCCTGGAGGAAGCGCTGGGCAGACAGGGCGATAAGCTCGATTATGCCATTGATGTGAATGTTCCGGATGAAAATATTGTAACGCGCATGGGCGGAAGAAGAGCGTGCCTTGGATGTGGTGCTACCTACCATGTGGTGTTTAACCCGACAAAGGCAGAGGGCATCTGTGATGTCTGCGGGGAAAAATTGATTCTGAGGGATGACGATAAGCCGGAAACGGTACAGAAGCGTCTGAATGTATATCATGATCAGACACAGCCGCTGATTGATTTCTACGAAAAGGCGGGTATTTTGAAAACAGTGGACGGTACCATGGAAATGGACCGTGTATTTGAAGCAATTGTGCAGATATTAGGAGCGTAAATATGGCAGTAACAATTAAATCTCCAAAAGAAATAGACCTTATGAGAGAAGCAGGAAGACGTCTGGAGATCGTTCACGAAAAGCTTGGCGAGTTTATAAAGCCGGGAATTTCCACAAAGGACATCGACCGTTACGGGGAAGAGCTGATCAGAGGTCTTGACTGCATTCCAAACTTTCTGAACTACAATGGTTTTCCGGCATCTATCTGTGTGTCTGTCAACGACGAGGTGGTACACGGAATTCCGCATAAAAAACATATTTTAAAAGAAGGGGACATCGTAAGTCTGGATGCCGGACTGATTTATAAAGGGTTTCATTCCGATGCTGCCCGCACACATGCTGTGGGAGAAATCAGCCCGGAGGCAGCGAAGCTGATACAGGTTACGGAAGAGAGCTTCTTTAGAGGCATTGAGTTTGCGAGAGCCGGACATCATCTGCATGAAATATCCGGAGCGATCGGCGCATATGCGGAGAGCTTTGGCTATGGCGTTGTGCGTGATCTGGTTGGTCACGGCATTGGCAGGGCGCTGCATGAGGATCCGCAGATTCCAAACTTTGCCCAGAAGCGCCGCGGACTGCGGCTTCAGGCGGGCATGACACTAGCCATTGAGCCAATGATCAACGCCGGACGTTATGATGTGTGCTGGCTGGATGACGATTGGACTGTCGTCACAGAGGACGGTTCGCTGTCTGCCCATTATGAAAACACCGTTCTGATTACTGATGGCGCACCTGAAATTCTCACTCTGCATGGAGGGAAGAATGGATCGATTTGAGGCAGGGATGCTGGCATGGTCGCGCGCCGGGCACGATACCGGCATGCTTTATGTCATATTAAAGACAGACGAAGAATATGTTTATCTGACAGACGGACGGTTAAAACCCATAGAAAAGCCGAAAAAGAAAAAAAAGAAGCATGTCCAGGTGATGCGGGTGGTTCCGCAGGAGCTGGCGGATATGTCAGAGAAAGAGATAAAAAACGAAGATATCAGACGAGTGATCAGGAGGTTTGTAAATGTCGAAAGCGGATGTAATTGAAGTGGAAGGAACAGTATTGGAGAAACTGCCGAACGCAATGTTTAAGGTAGAACTTGAAAATAAGCACGTTGTGCTTGCACATATCAGCGGAAAGCTGCGCATGAACTTCATCCGCATCCTTCCGGGAGATAAGGTAACCATTGAGCTTTCTCCGTATGATTTGTCCAAGGGACGTATCATCTGGAGAGATAAATAAAAAAATAGTTTAGTTATATCCATAGAAAACCTGGCTGACGGAAACAGATTGTTTTTGTCATCCAGGTTTTTGCATATAATTCCAGTGTATCTTATACAGAAAATACGTGAAAAACAGGAGATAAAGGAATGTTTAAAATACTGATCGTGGATGATGAAAAGAAACATCGAAGCGGGCTGAGCCGGCTGCTGTACCGTCTCTATCCGGACGATATGCTGGTGGAAGCAGAGAGCGCGGAGCAGGCGCTGGAGGTTATGGGGATACTGGAATGCGATATTGTGGTGACGGATATCCGGATGGATGGGATGGACGGTGTTGAGCTGCTGAAAAAAATAAAGGAGAGATTTCCGGAAACAGCGGTGATCATTTTGAGCGGCTATGGAGAATTTCAGTACGCAAAAGATGCGTTAAAATATGGAGCTTCCGACTATCTGCTTAAGCCGGTGGACATTGAAGAAGTAAAAAAAGCATGGAAAAAGTGCGCGGCGATATACAGGAACAGCAGGCAAAGCGAAAGGACCGGGAATCCATGAAGCGCCAGCTAAAGGAGAGCGAAAGCGTTTATATGGAATATCTGATGCTGCAGTTTGTGGAAAATCCGGAATTTGAAAAGCGCAGCAGAGTGAAGGAAATTTTTCCGATGGAGCAGGCAGGCTGGATTTTTTTGTGCAGTGTTAAGCGTTCTTCTGAGACAGAAAATTTTAACCGGCAGGAGTTCCGGTTTGCGATAAAGAACTATATACAGTCATCATCTTATTCCTTTGGGACGACTATAAAGGATTTATATGCGATTCTGGTACTGGGGAAAAATAAGGGAGACGCTGCCTGGTTTGAAAATATGAAAAGAGTTTTGGAGAGAAGCCTGCCAGGCTGTTCCTTTAAGTTCTATATAAGTGCGTGTCATTCCAATATGTATGAGGAAGGCGCAGAGGCTTACAAAGAGGCGAAAATGCTGTGGGAATATCGCTTTTTTGAAATGGGTGACTGCTGTGATTATAGTCTTTTAAAAGAGAGACTGGGTGGGGATATGAACGATATTTCCGGGCAGGCGGATACAGTGATCAGCTTTGTGAAACAGAATAATATTCTTGCTGCGTATCAGTTTATGAAAGAAAACGTAAGTGCCGTGTACGGGGAGAGGCTGCCGGCGCCATCTTCCCTCTGCCGCGCGGTAATGCTGCTGCTTTTTTCTGTTGTAAAGGCGCTTGAACCAATGATGAGTGCAGAGATGAAGGAAAAAACAGATGAAATGCTGATGCAAATATACCAGTCGGAAACAATCAGTGCGCTTTGGCGCCGTATATATAGTTTTTTGATTGAGCTGGGGAAAAATATTCATTATCAGAAGGAAATAAAAGGTGTAGATGTGCTGGAGCACTGCCGTGAATATCTGGATCAGCATTATATGGAGGAGATCACACTGGAAACGGTGGCGGAGAAATATTACTTTAATTCCTCGTATTTCAGTTCCATCTTTAAAAATTATTTTGGAAAAAGTTTCTCAAATTATCTGACGGAGCGCAGGATGTTTGAGGCAAAGCGGCTTCTTGCACGGACAGACGATAAAATCCGCGATATCGCCGGAAAAGTGGGCTACAGGGACGCAAATTATTTTGTACGGGCATTTAAGAAGTTTTATGGTTACACACCGGAGGAATACCGGAAAATAAAAGCACAGGATTAGAGGAGAAAAATGAAACGCTTAAAGAAAATGAAGATCCGCACAAAAATGATGCTGACGACACTGCTGACCATCAGTCTGTGTCTCTGTGCGATCACAGTGCTGATTTATCGCAATACAGAGGAGACGATTGAAAATCAGGCGCTGTCCAGCTTTGAAGAAAACGTGCAGAAGACATGCAATATCCTTGACAGCAAGCTGGAGGTGATCAAGGAGGCCATGGAAAAGCTGAATCTGGACACACGCCTGTATGATATCTTCAAGGACCAGGACAGAAATGATTCTCTGAAGCTGCTGCGGGCCAGCAAAGAGGTTTCCGCAATCCTGAGGGGTTATTTCCCGTGGTATAGCGACATTTATTCCATGCATCTGGTCACTTCCTATTATCGTTTTGGAAACGAAGATGAAAACTATTACCCGGACTTTACAGAAAGCGCGGTGGCAAAGGCCGCCTATGGAGCGGAAGGAAAATGTGTGTGGATACCGACCTACAGCTATACGGAAATGTATCATATTACGAATCTGAAAGATGATCAGATTCCATACGGGAAACTGTTCACGGTGGTAAGGCAGATGAATTTAAGCGATGTCACCAGTGGAAAGGTAAAACGCCTTGAGGATGATCCCGGGGCAGAAAATCCGGTTCTGGTGATTAATTTTAAACCCGATTATATGGAAAGTATTTTATCGAAATACAGTACAAACGATAGCCTGAAGGATACGGCGTACTATGTGGTGGATAATGCCGGGAGCGTTGTTTACAGTACGGATGAGGCATATCCGGCGGGCGGCAGCTATACTCCGGACTGGCTTACGGCGTTGGACGAAAAGAGCCTGTTTGACGGCTTTTTTGTGCGGGAAAATGGAGAAAAATATCTGCTCAGCTACAGCAGAAGTGAAATTACGGGCTGGCTGGTTATCATGAAAATACCGGTTTCGGCATTGATCGGCGGGCTGCAGAAACAATATATCCGGTATCTGCTCTTTGCACTTCTTGCGATGATCCTCGTGTCCGCCGTGGTGGTCTGGCTGAACTCTTCCATGGTAAATAAGCAGATTTACCGTGTGATCGGCACGATAGAGCATATTGGGCGCGGAAATTTTACCCAGAAAATTGAGTACGATGAGTCAGACGAATTTGCTTTTTTCTACCGGAGGCTGGAACAGATGAGTGCGGATCTGGGAAATCTTATCCATGAGAATTATGAAGTCAAGCTGATGCAGAAAGACACGCAGCTTAAGGCGCTGAACGCACAGCTGAATCCGCATTTTATTTATAATACACTGAATATCATTAATTGGACCTGTCTGGAAGGGAACCTGGAGGCGACCAGCCGGATGATTGTGAATCTGTCCCGGATGCTGCAATACACGAGTCATCACGAGGGGCTTTTTGAGACGCTGGAGAACGATATTGAATGGCTGAAGCGATATCTCTATATTATGCAGATACGTTTTGCAGACAAATTTGATGTAATACTGGATATTCCGGAAGAATTTATGCAGCTTTCAGTTCCAAAGCTTTTTTTGCAGCCATTTGTGGAAAATGCACTGCTGCACGGGTTTGCGGATATCAAAGAGAAAGGGCTTCTGGAAATCCATGCGGAGTATGAGGGGGATGATGTCGTGTTCTATGTGGAGGATAATGGCTGCGGTATGACACAGCAGAAAATAAAGGAAATCATGAATGGCAATCCGGATTCCATCGGTATTGCGAATGTGAATCAGCGGATTAAAATTTTATATGGGAAGGAATATGGGGTAGAGTGTTCATCCCAGATGGGAGAGGGAACCAGTATAAAGATTAAAATACGGAAATAATGCTGTTTTCCAAAAATTGTGCGGTAGAAATCTGCATCCGGATTCTTTATGATAAGTACATAGAAAAGCTTTTCTTGAATCGTGAAAATGAATACGGAAATGAAATGGAGGATATGAGGAAATGAAGATGAAGAAAATGCTTAGTGCTTTACTCTGCGGCGCGCTTTTTGCAGGAATGGGCGTAGTGAATATCAGCGCCGAGGAGGCGGCAGAGCCCTGCACAATTACCTTTACCTACTGGGGAAGCGGAGCAGAACAGGCAGCGATCGAGGCGTCGCTGGAGACCTTCCAGGAAGCCTATCCGGAAATTAAGGTAAATGCTATCCATATTCCAAGTGACGATTTTCTGACAAAAATCAATTCCATGATAGCAGCGGGAGAAACGCCGGATATCAGCTACAGCGCATCCTGGAAGTGCCAGTTTGGTGAGGAAGGGCTGATTTACAACTTCTTTGATCTTGCAGCAGAGGATCCGGAGCTGGCGCCGGAAAATTATCTGGACACCTGCTGGTGGAACTGGTCTGAGACGGAATCTGCAGGACCGATCATGGCAAATGTATGCCCGTCATTAATGTATAATGCAGATATTCTTGGAGAGGCCGGCATTGAAGTTCCGACAACGACAGAGGAAGCGTGGTCATGGGATGAGTTCGTGGAGGTAGCAAAACAGCTTACACTGGACGGCGATGGGCGTAATGCGGCGGATCCCGAATTTGACGCAAATAATATTGTACAGTATGGCGTGATGTTTGCACCGTCCTGGAATACCTATATGTCATTTGTATATTCCAATGGAGGCAGCTATCTGAGCGAAGACGGAACGCAGTTCGGACTTTGCGAAGAAGCGGCAGCGGAGGTGCTTCAGAATTTTGCGGATCTGATCAATGTTCATCATGTGGCGCCGACATCGATCGCGTCAAACTCCATGCCGTCGGCGGCATCCGCAATTGCTTCCAGACAGGCGGCAATGTATCTGGACGGAAGCTGGAACCATCTTGATCTTGCTGAGGCAGGATGCAACTGGGGTGTCGGCGTACTTCCGATCAGCGAAAATTACACGACATATCTGGATGGCGGATCACTGATTATTTTTAAGGCGACAGAGCATCTTGACGAAACCATCAAGCTTTATAAGTGGATCACCAATCCGGAATCCTCCGCTGAGATCACAGAAATGTTCCGCACCATCTGGCTGCCGGTTCATAAGGTTTACTATGAAGATCCGGAGAAGCTGGAGTTCTGGGCATCAGAGGAATTCCGGGCAAGACCGGAGGGCTTTAAGGAAGCGTGTGTGGATGCGGTTGTAAACAATCTGACGGTTGCAACAGAAATCAATGTGAAGAACTTTAATGAGATTGATACGCTGGTGAGCGCAGCGCTGGATGAGGTATTTTCCGGCAGTAAGACAGCGCTTGATGCGATGAGTGCAATCAAAGGAAGCGTAGACGCACTTGTAGAAGGAACCTACAATGGTGAGAGAGCATAATCTCTGACGGCAGAATCTTAAATATCCCCCGAAGCAATTCGGGGGATTGCTGTAAAAGGATTCAGAAAACTGGAAGGAGGATGTAAGATGAGAAACACGCAGATGAGTAAGAAAAAAAGAAGGAGAGAGAACATGTGGGGCATGCTGTTTTGCCTTCCATGTATACTGGGCTTTCTTTTTTTTGCTCTTTTACCGATGTGTACAAGCTTATATTACAGTTTTACAGACTATAATGTGATTTCGAGGTGTAACTTTGTCGGGCTGGATAATTATAAAAATCTGTTCAGCGGAACAGATCCATACTTTTCTAAAGCGCTGTGGGTAACGATCATTTATGTGGCACTTTCGGTTCCATCCTCCCTGATTGTTGCGTTCTGTATTGCGCTCCTTCTGAATACAGAGGTAAAAGGCAAAGGGATATTCCGGACAATTTTTTATCTGCCCTCTATTGTACCGGTAGTTGGTATGTCGGCAGTCTGGCTCTGGATCTTCAATTCGGATTTTGGCCTTGCAAATATGCTCTTAAAGGCGGCGGGACTTCCGAAATGCCAGTGGCTGTCCAGCGAGTCTACCGTTATTCCGACACTAGTATTTACGAATCTCTGGACGGTTGGCTCAACGATGGTTATTTTTCTCGCAGGAATCCAGGATGTTCCAAGGCAGCTTTCGGAAGCGGTGGAAATTGACGGCGGCGGAAGAATGGCGAAGCTGCTTCATGTGATCATACCAATGATGACACCGACCATTTTTTATAATCTGGTTATGGGGATTATTAATGGGTTCCAGGTGTTTACACAGGCATATGTCATCACGCAGGGCGGTCCGAATAACGCAAGTCTTTTCTATGTATATTACCTGTACCGCGAGGCATTCCAGTTTATGCGGATGGGCAGTGCCAGTGCGATTGCCTGGGTACTGTTTGTGATTATCATGCTGCTGACGGTCATTATGTTTAAATTACAGAAAAAATGGGTTTATTACGGGGGTGAATGAGTATGACACGGAAGACAAAAAAGAGAGGGATGCAGATACTGGTCTATGCACTGCTGATTTTTGGAAGCGTATTATGTCTCATGCCGCTTTTCTGGATGATCCGCAGCTCACTGATGACCAATGTAGAGATTTTTATGGTGCCGATCCACTGGATTCCGGAAAAATTCCGGTGGGAAAATTATAAAGAAGTGTTTACGACGCTGCCGTTTCTGAAATATTATGCTAACTCGCTGAAGCTGGTATTTTTTGTGGTAACGGGTGCTGTAATCACCAGCTCTTTATGCGCATATGGTCTTGCGCGTATTGACTGGGGCGGAAGAAATATTGTATTTTCCTGCATTATGGGAAGCATGATGCTTCCGGCGGCAGTTACGATTATTCCTACCTTTCTGATGTTCCGGAAAATAGGGCTTACCAACAGTCTGATCCCGCTGATTATTCCGGCATGGCTTGGCGGCGGGGCATTTTATATTTTCCTGCTCCGGCAGTTTTTCCTTTCCATACCAAAGGACATGGATGAGGCAGCGTATATTGACGGGGCAAATCATTTTCAGATATACTGCCGGATTATCCTGCCGCTGACAAAGCCTGCCCTGGTAGTGGTTGGGATGTTCGCGTTTATGAATACCTGGAATGATTTCCTTGGACCGCTGATTTATCTGAACAGCGACGATAAATATACGGTAGCGCTTGGACTGCAGCTTTTTATTGGGAGCTACCGCGCGGAGTGGCAGCTTATGATGGCGGCTGCGTGCCTGGTGGTCATTCCTGCGATTATAGTATTTATGCTCGGACAGCGCTATCTGATTGAAGGTATTACCATGACGGGCGTGAAGGGATAATAAGAAAAAGAAGGGAGCATTCAGTATGCATTTACGTGGAAAAGAGATGTATCCGGCGTGGAAAGATTTCTGGAAGGAGTCGCATACATCAAAATATTTTAAGGCAAAGTACGATGACACTTCGGAGAAAACAGACTGGTCCCTCAGTGAGCGCCAGCTTTTTACACAATCGAACGGACGCACGCTTCTGGGGCAGGATACCATGGGAAGGCTGCATTTTGCGTGTACACCACATGATAAGATATATGCGGTGCCATCGGGCGGAACGGATGCCGGCGGACAGTTCAAGGGGCACATCGGTCAGTATTTTCAGAATGATACGGCGCTTTTGCTGGGAAAAATGCGCTATGATTTTGAGATGGATAATGGGCTTTTTCTGGCAGCGGCAAATGAAAGCTCTGTGACAGAGTACCGGGATTATTATCTGCCGGCCACTGTTACATACTTCCCGGAGATGACAACACGCGTATTTTCCCTGGCGCCTGTCATGGAGGCGGAGGCGCTTCCGGCTTCGCAGATCCATCCGCTTCCGGGACCGGCAGGTGCGCTGTTCTGTGTAGAGGTGACCAACACGGCGGGCTGCACAATGCGCGGAAAGCTGCGTCTGTCCTTTGAGCAGAAGTTTGTGAATCAGTTCGAACATTACGGAAAAAGGTTTGAGGATTATACACAGAGTCCATATCGCGCTGAGTGGGACCAGAAGCTGCTTGTTTTATGGCATCCGGAAGCCTGCGCGGCGATACAGCTTCTGGGTGCGGTGAATGAGGGGGATGCGCAGAATCCAAGAATTTATGTTCCCTTTGAACTGAAAGCAGGTGAGAGCCGTATATTTACAACCGTGCTTGCTCTGACACCCCGCCGGGAAGAGATACATGAAAGCCTTGGCATTCTCTATCAGCACACTGCACTGGAATGGCTTAATGTGACATCGCGGTTCTGGAGAGAACGTCTGGGGACCGGGACGGCAAAAATACGCGAAAATGAGGAAATGGGCGAAAAGTACCACGATATGCATATCCGCTTTGTTCTGGATAATTTTAACTGTCTCTCGTTTAACGGACAGGGAAAGCTGCTTACAAACTGGCAGGGAGCGCCCTCACACTCACTTTCGAGGCTCTGGGGCATTGATATTGAGCCGGATGTGGTGAGCGTGATGTATGCAGTTCCGGAGGTCGGACCGCGCGCAGTAGAGTATCTGCTGGAGCGCAACCGCCCGCGTTTCAGCCTATATACGGATCACAGTATGTTTTTCTATATTGCACCTCTTCTGATTGCAGGTAAGTACCTGGAGCTGACAGGGGACAGTGCCTATTTTAAAAATAATCCGCAGGTCGTGGAAGGGCTGGCAGAGGTTTACCGCGGGATGCTGGCGCACAAGCACAGGGATAAGGTGCTGTTCAGCAGCCACTATGCAAGTGATCTGATCGTATTTAAGAAATATGATTACGGCGCAAATGTGCAGTGCTTTTATGCACTGAAATCGTGGTGCGCGATTCAGAATGTGCTTGGAAAAGCGTCAGCAAAGACAGAAGCATTGTTGAAGCAGATGCCGCTGGATATGGCGGAGTGTATGGAGGAAGAAGGAGTATTTGGGCGTCAGATCAGCGGAGGAAACAATCTGGGAGAGGACACGGAAAGGTTTTATATTCCGGATGAGCTTTTTTATTATGGTGGGGAGGATACGGCTACCGTACTTGCGCCTTTGTACGGTCTGTATGAGTTCAATTACGAACCCTATGTAAATCTGCACCGATTTGCGCGTTCACTGTTTATCACGAATTATGATCCGGAGTTTCAGACAATGCGCGAGCTGCATTTCGGCATGAACCCATCGGCAACCGGCTGCACACTCAGGCTTGGCGGAAGCTATACGCGCAAAGAAATGCTGGAGACGCTGCAGATTTTGTATGACCGCCTTGACGAGACCGGTTCCCTGTTCTGGTGGCCACGCGCATACAATAAGAAGCGTTGTCTGACGCGGTGCAGCCAGGGGCAGGGCGCATGGGTGCAGCAGAGTGTGGAGCAGTGGTACGGACTGCGCATGGACGGCGTGAAAGGAGTGCTGCAGATCAGACCGCAGGGTCTGCTGAGCTCCTATAAATTAGAAAAGGTACGTCTGGGGGCATTTTGCTTTGATATTATTTATAAAGAGACAGAAACGGAGACCATGTTTTCTGTGACAAACCGCAATGACAAAGACTTCTCTCTGCAGTGTGCGGTGCGCCCGTTCGGGGCTGCGGCACAGGAGAGCCGCATGCAGGAGACAGAAATAATCCGTGCGGGAGAAACGATTGTTCTGCGTTATCCGGTGGAAATATTTTCTGCGCAGGAAGCAGAGACAGAACGTGCAGAATGCAGGGCATTTGCGGAAAATGGAGTGATTTTCCAGCCTTATGGCATTGTGATGCCGAAGCTTTCTTTTGGAAAATGCGGTATTTTCCTGCTTCGGTTTGTGATTGTACATCCGGATGCAAAAGGCTGGCAGAATGTCAGTGTAAGGCTGTCCCTGCCGGCAGGGTGGAAGGCTGCCGAAAAGAAGTTTTATATGTGGGATTATCAGCCTGTTTTTTCAGAGGAAAACGGTGTGCTTTGCACGGTAGGACAGATCGATCCATATACACACGGAGTGGCTGGATTTTATGTGAGCCTTCCGGATGAGCTGGCAGGTGATGAAAAGAGTGTGATGCTGAACCATCATCCGTTCAGGCAGGATGGAAGCGGTGTGAGAAAAGATACTCTGCTTTATGTGGAAGGAAGACAGGAACTGGAAACAGAGCCGCTGACAGCCGTGCTCTATGCCGACGGAATAGAGCGGGCACGCTGCATCCTTCCGGTGAAGATTCTGGATAAGGCGGGATACGAAGCAAAATTTGAAGAGATGTATCATGGAAAATAAGACATGACTAAATTTCGTGTTCCCGTTTGCTTTATGCAAATATGCTTGACAAATTTCCGGGTGTCCGCTATGATAAAGGCATTAGAAAAAAGGTTGTGAGAAAGAGGAGTACATCCGCGGCACCACCAGAGAGGATATCCCACCGGCTGAAAGGATATCCGGGAAAGTACGGATGGAAGGTAGCTTTTGAACCGGAGTTCTGAAGCCGTGCGGTGTTTTGCAGCAAAAGGCGCAGCCAGTGCAGTGTGTAGGAATTCCCGTCTGATCCGCGTTAAGGATAATGAGAGATAAATGAAGGTGGTACCGCGTATATACGCCCTTCGCACGAAAGCCGTGCGAAGGGCCTTCTTTTTTCGCGAAAGCAATGAACCGTGCAAAGGTCACGAACAGCCGCTGCGCATGCCTGCATGCAGGCAGAAGGCTGTGAAGGGAACTTTATAGGGCGAAAGCCCGCGACCGAATGTGCGGAGCACATGAGGTGCACGGTTCAGAAAAAACAAAGTGCAAAGGTCACGAACAGCTGCAGCGCATGAGGTGTACGGTTCGGAAAAACACGATGCACGGCTTGGAAAATCAACACAAAAACAGGAGGAGAATCATCATGAGCAAAGAACTTGCAAAGACCTACGATCCGAAGGGACTGGAGGAGAGACTGTACCAGAAGTGGATGGACAACGGTTACTTCCACGCAAAAGTAAATCCGGACAAGAAGCCGTTTACGATTGTGATGCCGCCGCCAAATGTTACCGGACAGCTTCATATGGGGCACGCGCTGGACAACACCATGCAGGATATTCTGATCCGTTTTAAGCGGATGCAGGGCTACGAGGCGCTGTGGCAGCCGGGCACCGACCATGCAGCGATTGCGACCGAAGTAAAGGTTATTGAAAAGCTGCGCGAGCAGGGCATTGACAAGGATGAAATCGGACGCGAGGAATTTTTAAAGCATGCATGGGCATGGAAGGAAGAATATGGTTCCTGCATTATCAACCAGCTTAAAAAGCTCGGCTCCTCCGCGGACTGGGAGCGTGAGCGCTTTACCATGGACGAGGGCTGTTCGAAAGCCGTGGAAGAGGTTTTTGTAAAGCTGTATGAGAAGGGCTACATTTACAAAGGTTCCCGTATTATTAACTGGTGTCCGGTATGCCAGACCTCAATTTCCGATGCAGAGGTAGTGCACGAGGATCAGGAGGGACATTTCTGGCACATCAACTATCCGGTAGTCGGTGAGGAAGGCAGGTTTGTAGAGATCGCAACCACCCGTCCGGAGACATTGCTTGGCGATACGGCGGTTGCCGTAAACCCGGAGGATGAGCGCTACACCGATCTGGTCGGAAAAATGCTGGAGCTGCCGCTGACCGGCAGACAGATTCCGGTGATCGCCGATGCCTATGTAGACAGGGAATTCGGAACCGGCTGTGTGAAGATTACACCGGCGCATGACCCGAACGACTTTGAGGTGGGCAAACGCCACAATCTGGAAGAAATCTGCGTGATGAACGACGATGCTACGATCAATGAGCTGGGCGGAAAGTATGCGGGCATGGACCGCTATGAGGCCCGCAAAGCGATTGTAAAGGATCTGGATGAGCTGGGACTTCTGGTAAAGGTAGTTCCGCATATGCATGCGGTTGGCACACACGACCGCTGTAAGACGACCGTGGAGCCGATGGTAAAACAGCAGTGGTTTGTACGCATGGACGAGATGGCGAAGGCCGCAATCGAAGCACTGGATAAGGGAGAACTGACCTTTGTGCCGGAGCGCTTTGACAAGACATATCTGCACTGGCTGGAAAACATCCGTGACTGGTGTATTTCCCGTCAGCTCTGGTGGGGACACCGCATCCCGGCGTATTACTGTGACGAGTGCGGGGAGATCGTGGTACAAAAGGGCGGTGCGCCGGAAAAATGTCCGAAGTGCGGATGCACACATCTGACGCAGGATGAGGACACGCTGGATACCTGGTTTTCCTCAGCGCTCTGGCCGTTCTCTACGCTTGGCTGGCCGGAGAAAACACCGGAACTGGAATATTTCTATCCGACCGATGTACTGGTGACTGGGTACGATATTATTTTCTTCTGGGTAATCCGCATGGTATTCTCCGGACTGGAGCAGACCGGAAAATCACCGTTCCACCATGTGCTGATCCATGGTCTGGTGCGCGATTCACAGGGACGGAAGATGAGCAAGTCTCTCGGAAACGGGATTGACCCGCTGGAAGTGATCGACAAGTACGGCGCCGATGCACTTCGCCTTACGCTGATGACCGGAAATGCACCAGGCAACGATATGCGTTTCTATTGGGAGCGTGTAGAGGCAAGCCGGAACTTTGCAAATAAAATCTGGAATGCGTCACGCTTCATTATGATGAATCTTGAAAAAGCTGAGGTACCGGCCAGGATGCCGGAAAACGCGCTTACACAGGCGGATAAGTGGATTCTCTCCAAAGCGAATGCGCTTGCTAAGGATGTCACGGACAATATGGAGAAGTTCGAGCTGGGCATCGCGGTACAGAAGGTGTATGATTTTATCTGGGAAGAATTCTGTGACTGGTATATAGAGATGGTAAAGCCGCGTCTGTACAGCGAAACAGATACCACGAAAGCAGCGGCGCTGTGGACACTGAAGGCGGTTCTCGGAAATGCATTAAAGCTGCTGCACCCGTATATGCCGTTTATTACAGAAGAAATTTACTGCACCCTGAATCCGCAGGAGGAATCTATCATGATCGCTTCCTGGCCGGAGTGGACAGACGCATGGAATTTCACCGCGGAAGAGACGGCAATAGAGGCAATCAAGGAGGCAGTACGCGCCATCCGCAACGTGCGCAGCTCCATGAATGTGCCGCCGAGCAGAAAGGCGAAGGTGTTCGTCGTTTCCGAGAAAGAAGAGGTGCGCAGTATCTTTGAAAACGGAAAGGTATTCTTTGCAACTCTCGGCTATGCGAGCGAGGTGGCGATCCAGGCGGACAAGACAGGCATTGGCGAGGACGCTGTTTCAGCAGTAATTCATGAGGCAGTGATCTATCTGCCGTTTGCAGAGCTGGTAGACATCGATAAGGAGATCGAGCGTCTGAGAAAAGAGGAAGAGCGTCTGACGAAAGAGCTTGCGCGTGTAAACGGAATGCTTGGCAACGAGAAATTTGTCAGCCGTGCTCCGGAAGCGAAGATCGCAGAGGAGAAGGCGAAGCTTGCAAAATACACCGATATGATGAACCAGGTGCAGGAGCGCCTGGCACAGTTAACGAAGTAAAATCATCTGTGCCTGTGCGGCACGAAAGGAGAAGCTATGTCACTGCGTCTGATATTGGGAAGCTCCGGGAGCGGAAAATCCCGCTATATTTACAGCAGCATTATTAAAGCTGCGGTGCAGTCGCCGGAAAAGAAATTTCTGGTAATCGTGCCGGAGCAGTTTACCATGCAGACGCAGCGTGAGCTGGTACGCCTTCACCCGGACGGCGGGCTGCTGAATATTGATATTCTGAGCTTTCAGCGCCTTGCCCACCGCATTTTTGAAGAGGTGGGGGCGGATCAGCGCACTGTGCTGGAGGAGCTTGGAAAAACACTGCTTCTGCGGCGGGCTGCCTCCAGAGTGCAGGATGCATTAAAGGTTTTAAAGGGTAATCTGAAAAAGATGGGATATCTGCAGCAGATGAAATCCATGATCTCGGAGCTGACGCAGTACGATATCGATTCGGAAAAGATGGAGCGGCTTTTGCAGGGAGCAGAGCAAAAGCCGTCTCTCTTTTATAAGCTGAAGGATATCCGGCTTCTCTATGAAAGTTTCCAGGAGGAGCTGGAGGGAAAATACATTACGGCGGAGGAGACGCTGGAGGCACTCTGTCAGGTGGCGCGCCAGTCCGCAATTTTAAAGGACTGTGTGGTGGCGCTGGACGGTTTTACCGGCTTTACGCCCGTGCAGAATAAGCTTCTTGGCGAACTGCTTTCCCTTGCTGAGCAGGTGTATGTGACAGTAACTATCCGCGCACAGGAGGATTTTTACCGCATCCGCGGGGAGCATGAGCTGTTTTATCTGAGTAAAAAGACTATCCGCGCGCTGGCACACACCGCGCAGGAGGCAGCCTGCGAGGTTCTGCCGCCGGTGGTGATGGAGTGGACGACGCTGCCGCGCTTTGCAAAAAGCCCGGAGCTGGGCTTTTTAGAGGAGCATATATTTGGCGGCAAAAAGGTGCAGTGGACAGAGAAAACGGAGTGCATTTCCCTGCATACAGCAGCAAACCCGGTACAGGAAGCGCATTTTGCGGCGCGCACAATCCGCGCGCTTCTGCGGGAGGGCTACCGCTGCCAGGATATTGCGGTAATTGTGGGCGACCTGTCTTCGTATAGCAGTTATATTCCGCAAGTGTTTGGGGAATATAAAATAGCGTACTTTATGGACAGTACGCGGACTGTTTTTTCCAATCCGCTGATCGAATTCCTGCGCGCCGTGCTGGATATGGTGCAGCAGGATTTTACCTGTGCGTCGGTTTTCCGCTATCTGCGTACGGATCTGTGCCGGATTGAGGCAGAGAAACTCGACCTGCTGGAAAACTATGTGCTTGCCGCCGGCATACGGGGCTTCTCCCGGTGGCGGGAGCCCTTCACAAGAACCGTGGATTTTCTGCAGGAAGAGCAGTTGGCGCTCTGTGAGGAGCTGCGCACCTGCATCATAGAGCCGCTGGCACCGCTTGTATGCTGCCTGCGGACAGCAGAGACGACAACGCGGGAGAAAACGGAAGGCCTGTATGCGCTTCTCTGTCATTATGAGATCCAGCAGCAGCTCGCAAAGCTGGAGGAGAAATTTGGCATTGAGGGACAGGCAGAGCTGGAAAAGGAATTTGCCGGTATCTATGCCATGGTGATCGGCATATTTGATAAGCTTGCGCAGCTTCTGGGAGAAGAGCGGCTGACACTGAAAGAATACACGGAGCTTCTGGAGGCAGGCTTTGAGGAAGCGCGCGTGCGTCTGATTCCGCCCACGGCTGACCGCGTACAGGTGGGGGATCTGGAGCGTACCCGTCTCTCGGACATTAAGGTATTATTTTTCCTGGGACTAAATGACGGCTGGGTTCCGGCGGCAGGTGCAGGCGGTGGTCTGCTCTCTGATCTGGAGCGTGAAACACTGATGGGGAGCGGGGTTGAGCTTGCGCCGACAGCGCGCCAGAACAGTTACATCCAGAAGTTTTATTTATACCTGAATCTGACGAAGCCCAGGGAGCGCCTGTATCTTTCCTGCAGCAAGGCGACAGCGGACGGGAGCCTTTTGCGCCCCTCTTATATGATGCGCACTATTGGCAGGCTTTTTCCCGGTCTTTCCGTGCATGACGAGGATGCATACCAGTTCTTTGGCAGCCGCGTGGAGACGCCGCAGAACGCGCTTGCCTATCTGCTGGAGGGTTTCTGGAACATAAGAGAGAGGCAGCCCTCCGGAGAATGGCTGGAACTGTATAACTGGTACCGCCGGGGGGAGGATACGGCCGGGCAGGTGCAGAGACTGGCAGAAGCGGCATTTCTCACCTTCGACGGGCGCGGCATCGGGCGGCAGGCAGCGCGTGAACTGTACGGCGAGGTGCTGATAAATAGTGTCAGCCGTCTGGAGAAATTTGCCTCCTGTGCCTTTGCGCACTTTTTACAGTATGGACTGCGGCTGCAGGAGCGTGAAGAATATGTGTTCCGTCCGGTTGATATCGGCAGAGTGTTCCACAGTGCTATCGAACTGTATTCCCGCAAGGTAGAGGAGAGCAGTTATGACTGGTTTCAGATTCCGGAGGATGTGCGGGAAAAGTTTATCGAAGAAGCTGTCACAGAGGTGTCCGCAGTATACGGGCAGCAGATTCTGCATGACAGCGCGCGCAATGAGGCGATGATCGGGCGCATGAAGCGCATTATGCGGCGGACCGTGTGGGCGCTGCACCGTCAGATTCAGTCCGGACATTTTTATCCGGCAAATTTTGAGGTGTCCTTCTCGCAGGTGCAGGAGCTGGAGGCTGTGAATATCGCGTTGTCGGCAGAGGAAAAAATGAAGCTTAAGGGACGCATTGACCGCATTGATGTCTGTGAAAAGGAAGATCAGGTGTACGTCAAGGTAATTGATTATAAATCGGGGAATACCACTTTCGATCTGGTAGCGCTGTATTACGGGCTGCAGCTTCAGCTTGTAGTATATCTGAACGCTGCCGTGGAGCTGGAGAAAAGGGTGCATCCGGATAAGGAGATTGTGCCGGCGGGAATTTTCTATTATCATATGAAGGATCCTCTGCTGGAAACTGATGAAGAGCTGACCCCGGAGGAGCTGAATAGAAAGCTTTTGCGCCAGCTCCGCCCGGACGGGCTTGTAAATGAGGACCCGGCGGTATTCGGGGAGATGGATGTGAAACTGGAGAAGGCTTCCGATGTGATTCCGGTGAGTATCAACCGGGACGGGCATCCTTCGAAGCTTTCTAAAACAGCGACAGGCGGACAGTTTGCATTGCTCTCCGGTTTTGTACATAAGAAGCTGCAGGAACTCGGCAGCGCCATGCTGGAGGGAGAGATCGCGCCGGTGCCGTATCAGCGCAATCAGCAGACGGCGTGTGATTACTGCATCTACCGCCCGGTATGCTGCCTGGATGATAAAATTCCCGGTACGCACACAAAGCGGCTGAGGGAGTACCGCGAGGAAGAAATCTGGAACAAATTGTCAGAGGAATAAATGATATCAAAGGGTGCGTGTCAGAGAGCAGAGGAGGCAGAAATATGGGGGTAAAATGGACAGAAGACCAGCAGCAGGTGATCGATGCACGCGGCTGTGATCTGCTGGTATCGGCAGCGGCAGGCTCCGGAAAGACTGCTGTTCTTGTAGAGCGCATTTTATCAATGCTGACGGATAAGGAGCATCCGCGGGACATTGACCGTCTTCTGATCGTGACCTTCACCAATGCGGCGGCGGGCGAGATGAAGGATCGTATCCGCGTGGCGATCGAACAGAAAATTGAGGCATGCAAAACAGAGAATGGGGAAGACGAGCGCCTGCTGGAGCATCTGCAGCGGCAGGTATCTCTGCTCTCTAACGCTCAGATTACCACTATTCACAGTTTTTGCCAGTATGTGATCCGCAACCATTTTCACACGATTGACCTTGATCCAGGGCTGCATGTGGCGGACGAGGGCGAACAGAGGCTGCTGCAGAATGATGTGATGGAGAAGCTGGTGGAGGAGGCTTATGCGGAAAATGATGACGATTTCCGGCAGATGGCAGAGTGCCTGGCGCCGGGGCGGGATGACACGGCGCTTGCCGGAATAGCCCTTTCCCTTTATCATTTTTCCAGAAGCTTTCCGTTCCCGGAAGAATGGCTGCAGGAATGCAGAAATGCCTACTGCCTGCCGGCGGAAGAATTTGATGGAACTGCCTGGGTGCAGCAGTTGCAGCAGTTGTCTGAAAAGCTTCTGGAGGATGTGCGGGCACAGATAGAGGAGGCGCTTGCAATTGCAGAAAGCCCGGACGGTCCTTATCCTTACTGCGATGCACTGCAGGCAGATCTGCAGCTTATAGAGGAACTGCTTGCGGCAGACACCTATACAAAGCGGTGTACGGCAATGCAGAGCATGAGCTGGGCGCGTCTGTCCGCTAAAAAGGATGCTTCTGTTTCTGAGGAGAAAAAGCAGCAGGTGAAAAGCCTGCGGGAGAGCTATAAGAAGACGGTGGAGGAGCTGCGGGAGGAATTCTACTATACCTCCGCGGAGACGGCAGCTGCCGTGATGCAGGACTGTGCGCCGGTCATCAGTGGTATCACACAATTCGTATGCCGGTTTGCCGACCGCTATGCTGCGGAAAAGATCCGGAAAAATATGATGGACTTTGACGATCTGGAGCATTTTGCGCTGCAGATTCTGGTGAAGCGTGTGGATGGAAACATCTGTCCGACACCGGTGGCAGAGGATTTTGCCGCGCATTACGAGGAAATCCTGATTGATGAATACCAGGACAGCAATCTGGTGCAGGAGCTGATCCTGACCAGTATCTCGAAAAAATACAGCGGCGGTCATAACCTGTTTATGGTGGGTGATGTCAAACAGAGCATCTACCGCTTCCGTCTGGCAAGACCGGAGCTTTTTATGGAAAAGTACGACAGCTACTGCACAGGGAAGCAAGAGGCATTGCAGAGGCGTATCGACCTGCATCAGAACTTTCGCAGCCGCAGAGAGGTACTGGACTTTGTAAACTTTTTGTTTGAGCAGATGATGGAAAAGCATCTGGGCAATGTGGAGTATGACGATGCGGCGGCGCTTTATCCGGGGGCGGAGTTTGCACCTGGCGATGACGAGGAATTCCGGGACACAGAAGTGCTGCTGATTGACGCGGATACGGCAGAGGATGAGGAGAAGCCGGAGGAGTCGGCGCGGGAACTGGAGGCATACGCTGTTGCGCAGAAAATACGCCGGATCGTGGGAGCTGAGCTTGTGTGGGATAAAACACAGGGCAGATACCGGGCGGCGGAGTATGGCGATATTGTTATTTTGCTGCGCACTATCCAGGGCTGGGCGGAGCCGTTTGCAAAGATTCTGACGGATCAGGATATTCCGGCGCATACCGGTTCACGCACCGGCTATTTTTCCACCACAGAGGTGCAGACGGTGCTCTCGCTCCTTCGCATCATCGACAATCCCAGGCAGGATATTCCGCTGACGGCAGTACTGCATTCGCCGGTTGCAGGGCTTTCCGGCGCAGAGCTTGCCGCCATCCGCAGCGCCCACCCGCAGGAGCCGTTTTACGAGGCATGTATGCAGGAAAAATCGCTGGCGGATTTCTTTGCAATGCTGGATGAGTTCCGGCGCATGGCAGTTTATACGCCCATTCATGAGCTACTGTGGCACATCTATGAGCGGACGGGCTATGCGGCATATGCAGCGGCGATGCCGGGCGGCAGCCAGCGGAAGGCAAATCTGGATATGCTGGTTGAGAAAGCAATCGCCTATGAGAAGGGCAGCTACCGGGGACTGTACAATTTTGTCCGCTACATTGAAAATCTGCACAGATATGATGTGGATTTCGGCGAGGCACCCTCCGGGGAGCAGGAAAATGCTGTGCGTATTTTGAGCATCCACAAGAGCAAGGGACTGGAATTCCCGATCGTGTTTGTATGCGGTATGGGTAAGCAGATGAACCAGTCAGATGCGCGCGGAAGCGTGGTGCTCCACGCAGACCTCGGTATCGGCTGCGACCGGGTAAATCCTGTGCTGCGCACACGCAGTGCCACGCTTTTAAAGCGTTTTATGAAAAGCTATACGGTGCAGGAAAATCTGGGCGAGGAGCTGCGGGTCCTTTATGTCGCGCTGACGCGTGCGAAAGAAAAGCTGGTTCTGACGGGAACTGTCACAAAGCTGGCGGATAAGTTTAAGAAGTGGGGGCAGGTATGCCGGAAAACAGATACAGTGCTCCCCTTTGCACAGCGCGCGCACGCAGTCACTTACTGGGACTGGCTGATTCCGTCACTTATGCGGAACCAGTGCTTTACGGCATTAGCGGAGGAATATGGCGTGTACCAGGATCACAGTCATCCGCTGTTTTCACGGGAAATTTTCTGCCGGGTGGAGCGGCTGCAGGTGCAGGAGCTGGTCGGCGGGGAAAAGCGGCGCCAGCAGAAGCTTCACATGACAAAGGAGGAGCTGTTATCTCTTCCGGCGGATAAGGTATTTGATGCCGGGGCGGCACAGCGGCTTGCAGAAAACCTTTCCTTCTGTTATGCTTACGAAAAGGAGGGGCGGATTCCGGTAAAGGTGAGTGTCTCGGAGCTGAAAAAAATCGCACAGTTTGACGAGCGCGAGGATGGGGCGGCGCTGTATGAGGAACCGGCTCCTGTTCCGCTGGTTCCGGAATTTTTGAAGGAGAAAAGCGAGGTATCGGGCGCGGCGCGCGGTACCATTTATCATAAACTGATGGAGTGTCTCGATTTTACGCTTTTTGCAGATTGCGCCGGAATGGCAGGAGAAGAAGCGGTTTTGCAGCTTCTGGCAAAAGAGATTGACCGGCTGCAAAGAGCGGGGCATTTGAAGAAGGACGAGGCGGAGCTGATTGTACGCAAAAAGGTTATTGCTTTTCTGAATCACCCGCTGGCGCGCCGGATGGCGCAGGCGGCGGTGCGCGGGCAGCTTTTCCGCGAGCAGCAGTTTGTTCTTTCTGTCTCTGCGGGAGATATCCGTCCGGACTGGAATTTTGGCGGGCAGGTGCTCATTCAGGGAATCATTGACGCTTATTTTATAGAAGAGGGACAGATCGTGCTGGTTGATTACAAAACAGATTTTGTGAAATCTGAAGAAGCATCTTCCCTCTATCGAAAATATGCGGTACAATTAGACTATTATGAAACTGCGCTTACGCGCCTGACACATTTTCCGGTCAGAGAGAAGTTGATTTATTCCTTTTGCCTGGACCGCACGCTGAGCGGGGACGGAAACGGCAGAGGACGATGAGGAGTCAGAAATGTCAGAATTTATAAAAAAGCTTTATTACAACAGAATCGTGCGCTACATCTTTTTCGGAGGCTGTACCACGATGGTAAACTTTGTCAGCTACTTCCTTTTGCGGACAGTCTTTTCCGTGGATGTCACAAAAGCAAACTTTTTCTCGATTCTGCTCTCTATTTTCTTTGCTTATGCAGTAAATAAGATTTTTGTATTCGAGAGCAAAACGCATACTTTGCGTGAATTGCTTTCAGAGATGGCGAGCTTTGTCGGGATGCGTGCCATCACTATGTTTATTGAGATTTTTGGCACGGTGCTGCTCAGCAGTGTCTGGGGTATGAACGATATGCTGGCCAAGCTGCTGATCCAGTTTGTTGTGCTGGTGCTGAATTTTGTGTTCAGCAAGGTGTTTGTGTTCAGCAGCAAAAAGACGGAGTGTACGATGCGGGAGAGGCGTGCAGCCATCCGCAGGAAACGGTGCGTCTGGATCTCGTTTGCCATTCCGGCAGTGACGATGCTGGCTGCCTATATTGTCAACGGGGTGTATCCGTTTGGCGATCACGGTGTGCTGATCATAGATTCCCTGCATCAGTATCTGCCGTTTTTTACAGATTTCCAGCAGAAGCTGACAGGCAGTGAGTCGCTTTTGTACTCCTTCGGGGGCGGGCTCGGCTATAACATGTGGGCAACGCTTGCCTATTATCTGGCCAGTCCCTTCAATTTCCTGCTGACAGCAGTTTCCATGGATCATGTCATGGATTTTATGGCATATCTGATCCTGCTGAAGATCGCCCTCTCCGGGGCAATCTTTGCCTGGTACCTGTCTGAGCGCGGGGAGGGAAAGGATTACCTGCCGGTGCCGTTTGCCTGCATGTACGCGCTCAGCGCCTTTATGATCGGCTATTATTTCAATATTATGTGGCTGGACAGTGTGATGGTGCTTCCGCTTGTTATGATGGGTATTGAGCGCATCTGTGCCGGCAAAAGCGGAAAATTATTTACCGGTGCCCTGTTTTACGGGGTATACTGCAATTACTATATTGGTTATATGCTGTGTTTGTTTTCCTGTTTGTACTTTCTGGCAAACTGGGTGGCGGCAAGGAAATTTGCAATTAAGAAATTTTTTGTTTCCGGATTGCGTTTTGCCTGGCATGCGCTTCTTGGAGGCGGCATGGCGGCGCTGGTGCTGCTTCCGGCGTATCTTGCGCTCGGTCTGACCGAGTCGGCGGACAGCAGCTTTCCCTCAAAGATTAAATTTTATACGGACGGTATCACACAGTGGACCGGGCACTTTGCGCTGGTTGAGCCGATCAATATTTACGACGATCAGTCGGGTGTAAATATTTACTGCGGCGTGATCATTTTGATTCTGGTTATCTTATATATTTTAGATAAGGAACTCAGTTTCAAGGAGCGTTTGTCCAGGGTCGTGCTGATGGGTATTCTGCTGCTCAGCATGAATTTTAATATGCTGAATTACATCTGGCATGGCTTCCATATACAGAACGGGCTTCCAAACCGTTTCGCGTTTATCTACATCGGGCTGATTCTGTTGATGGGCTTTGATGCTCTGCGGCATATACGGAAGCTGGAGATCTGGCGGCTGGCAATTTCCTGGATTCTTCCAGTCGGTTTTGCCACATACTGTATGTATGCGAATGTCGGGGAACGGGAATGGTATGTTTATGTGACTACGCTGATTCTGCTTGCTGTGTACGGTATTCTGCTGCTGCTTCTGCAGGGACTGACAAAGGGCTTTACGGTTGTAAAGACCATGCTGATCTCACTGATGTCAGCGGAGATGATCGCCACCGGTATTTACGGTGTCTGCATGAACGGGACTGTGGGCAGGAGTACCTATGTGGATGAGCAGAAGGCGTACCAGACGATGATTGCACGGCAGAAGGACAGCAAAGGATTCTTCCGCAGCGAGATCGACAGCCAGAGGATGCGCAATGAAAACATGTTCCTGGGCGCAAACGGGCTGGTGCTGTTTTCCTCAACTATGCCGGAAGCGACTGTGAATCTGTGCCGCAGTATCGGTATGGAGGCACGTACCAATAAGACTGGGTACAATGGCGTAACAAAGCTGTTTAATGATGTGTTCGGTGTCCATTACGTCGTTTCAAAATCAGGAGGCGATACGCTGTATCAGATGGATAAGGTGGATTATGAGGAGCCGCTCACACTATATAAGAATGAGGATGCTCTGTCAGTCGGCTTTATGGTGTCTGCGGATATCAAAAACTGGGAAATTGAAGACCGGCTGCCGATGAAGGTGCAGGACGACTTTGCTGCTCTGGCGACCGGAGTGCCATTTTTCTATACGCTGCGTGAGGCGTATTCTCTGGAGGAAGGACCGACCTATATTATCCGCCTGCATCCGGGTGAGCAGACCTATATCGAATTTACGGAGAATGTGGAGAGCATCACCATTAAGACGCCTCAGTACGAAAAGACCATTAATAATTATACAACCAATGTCTTTAATCTTGGGACTGTCACGGAAGAGGGCGAAAACAGCAAGGCGAATATTACCATTAAATATAAGGAAGGAAAGGATACGCCGGTGCCGGTGCGCGTTTATACCTGCACGGATGAGGAGTACCGGGCGGTATACGACAAGCTTGCCGCAAACCAGCTGGAGAACGTGCAGGAATCCGGCAACCAGCTTTCCGGGACGATCCATGTGGATGAGGCGGGCACACTGTTGCTGACAATTCCCTATGATGATGGCTGGAAGGTACTTGTAGACGGCGTGGAGACGGAAACTTACCGTGTGGGCGGCGCGCTGATGGGGCTGGATCTGGAGCCGGGCGACCATGAAATTTCTATGACCTTTACTCCGGCGGGATTGTGGTCCGGCAGCCTTCTGTCGCTGATTTGTGTAGCGTTGTTCCTTGTGAGCTGCTATGTGGAGGGCAGACTGCAAAGGTGTCCCGAAAAGGAAGAGCAGATGGCAGGAGTAGAAGTATAAAGGGGGTTTTCCATGATTTATCAGAGATTATGTGAGATAGCAGGAGAGACGAATGTGTGTGTGCAGGAGCCGATGAGCAGGCACACGACATTCCGCATCGGCGGTCCGGCAGATTATTTTGTGCTGCCGCACAGCAGCGGGGAGCTTGCCGCTCTGATCGCCTTTTGCCGGGAGAATCAGGTGCCGTGGCATATCATTGGCAATGGCAGCAACCTGCTGGTAGGTGATAAGGGTGTGCGCGGCGTTGTCATCCAGCTTTTTAAAAATTTTCAGAATATTTCCATTGAGGGAGAGACGGTGACGCTGCAGGCGGGTGTGATCAATTCACTGGCGGCGAAGCGCATTCTTGATGCAGAACTTACCGGCTTTGAATTTGCCGCCGGAATCCCGGGAACGATCGGCGGGGCTGTTGTGATGAATGCCGGGGCATACGGCGGGGAGATGAAGGATATTATTTCAGAGGTGACAGTGCTTGATGAAAACGGAGAGCTTTGCACGCTTTTAAACAGTGAACTGGAGATGGGGTACCGCACCAGTATTATTGCCCGCAGAGGCTATGTGGTGACGGAGGCAAAGCTGTCTCTGCAGCGCGGAGAACGCGGGAAAATTGCGGCGCGCATGGAGGAGCTGAAGGAGAAGCGCGTGACGAAGCAGCCGCTCGAATATCCGAGCGCCGGCAGTACCTTCAAGCGCCCGGAGGGATATTTCGCGGGCAAGCTGATTATGGATGCCGGATTGCGCGGCTTTTCGGTCGGCGGGGCGCAGGTTTCCGAGAAGCACTGCGGCTTTGTCATCAATACAGGAGGAGCAACGGCGGCGGATGTGGTGGCGCTGATGGAAGCAGTGCAGCATACAGTGCAGGAAAAATTTGCGGTCTCTCTGGAGCCGGAGGTAAAACGGCTCGGAGAGTTTTAACGTAAGCGCTGCCGGGGAGGAATACGACAGATGAGACTTGTGATTGTGACCGGCATGTCAGGTGCCGGAAAGGTAAGCGCATTGAAAATACTGGAGGATCTGGGATATTACTGCGTGGATAATCTCCCGATTCCGCTGCTGCCGACGTTTGTAGATCTGGTGTACACGCAGAGCACAGAGATTACAAAGGCGGCGATCGGTATTGATATCCGCAACGGAAACGGGCTGCAGGATATCGGCGGCCATCTGGAGCAGATGGAGAAATCCGGCTATGCATATGAGATTTTATTTATGGATGCTTCGGACGAGACGCTGATCAAACGTTATAAGGAGACGCGGCGCGTACATCCTATGACGGGTAACCGCAGGATCAGCGAGGGAATCGAGGAAGAGCGCAGGCAGCTTGCGTTTCTGAAAAAGAAGGCGGATTATATCATTGATACCAGTAAGCTGCTTATCCGTGAGCTGGTGTGCAGCTTAAATAAGATCTTTGTGCAGAATCAGGAATTTAAAAATATGGTGGTGACGATTTTATCGTTCGGTTTTAAATACGGCATCCCTACGGACGCGGATCTGGTGTTTGATGTGCGGTTTTTGCCGAATCCATATTATGTGGAGGAATTAAAGAAGCAGACGGGCAACGACCTGCCGGTACAGGAGTATGTGATGAACTGCAGCCAGGCGGGTATATTTCTCGGAAAGCTCACGGATATGGTGAAATTTCTGATTCCGAATTATGTGCTGGAGGGAAAGAACCGTCTGGTGATCGGTGTAGGCTGTACAGGCGGGAAGCACCGCTCGGTGACAATCGCAAATAAGCTTTATGAGCAGCTCGCGGATGAGACGGAGTACAGTGTGAAAATAGAACACAGGGATATCAACCGGTAACATTCCGGGAGGGGAGGGCATATGTCTTTTTCCGGCAACATCAAAGAAGAGCTTTCCAGGCACGTGCCGGGGGCGAGACACTGCCGGATCGCCGAGATGGCGGCGATTATTAGTCTGTGTGGCGGTGTGTCGGTGTCGGCGAGCGAGCATTTTTGCTTAAAGGTGCAGACGGAAAATCTTTCTGTCGCAAGAAAGTACTTTACATTATTGAGAAAAACATTTAATATAGTAGTTGAGCTTTCTATAAAACAAGGCAGAGGGCGCAGCAGAAACCGCGTGTACACAGTTTATGTGAAAAAACACGAGGATACGGTGCGTATTCTGCAGGCAGTGAAGCTGTTGAAGGGAGACGGTCTGGATTATATGGGTGCGGAGGAAGCGCCGGATATTACAGACAGCCTGGTTATACAGCGGACCTGTTGTAAGCGTGCGTTTTTGCGCGGCGCATTCCTGGTGGCAGGTTCTGTCAGTGATCCGCAGAAATTTTATCACCTGGAGTTTACGTGTACGGATGAGTACCGTGCCAGGCAGATACAGTCCGTGCTGAAGGCGTTTGAACTGGAGGCAAGGATTATCCCCCGAAAGAAATATTTTGTAGTATATCTGAAGGAGGGAGATCAGATTGTGGATGCGCTGAATGTAATGGAGGCTCACCAGGCACTCATGGAACTGGAAAATATACGCATTTTAAAAGATATGCGAAATACGGTCAACCGTAAGGTGAATTGTGAAACCGCCAATATTCACAAGACAGTGAATGCGGCAGTAAAACAGATTGAGGATATCAAGTATATTCAGGACATCAGGGGATTTGGCGATTTATCGGAGGGTCTGGCACAGATGGCAGAGGTCCGGTTAGCCAATCCGGACGCGACATTAAAGGAATTAGGTATGCTTTTGACTCCTCAGGTAGGAAAATCCGGTGTGAATCACCGGCTGAGAAAGCTCAGTGAGATAGCCAGTGAACTGAGAGATAATAAGGAGGAGAAACATTATGATTAAAAAACCTATTACGATTCAGATTGCCAACGGGCTGGAGGCAAGACCGGTTGCACTTCTGGTACAGGTGGCAAGTCAGTACGACAGCCAGATTCACGTGGAAGTAGAAGGTAAACGTGTAAATGCGAAGAGCATTATGGGTATGATGACGCTTGGGCTTGAAACAGGAGAGAAGATCGTTGTTGAGGCAGAAGGTACAGACGAAGAAGAAGCGATGAACAACATCGAAAAATACCTGAGCACACATTAACATTTAACATACATAAAATACGGATGTGAGAAAGGAGACACCGGGGATTTCCCCGATGTCTCTTTTGGAAGTGAGGAAAAATGGAAAAAATAAAGAATTTATTTAAGGCAACAGATATGACGGTGGGCGAGCCATGGAAGCAGATTCTTATTTTTACGCTGCCGATGCTGATCGGAAATATTGCGCAGCAGCTTTACAGCACGGTGGACAGCATCGTAGTGGGGCGGTATGTCGGGGATAATGCACTGGCGGCGGTGGGCAGTGCGGCGCCGATCTTAAACCTTCTGCTGGTGCTGTTTATCGGGATCAGTATGGGCGCAAGCATTATGGTTGCCCAGTATTTCGGGGCGAAACAGCGGGAAGAGCTTTCTTACACGATCGGGAACTGCCTGCTGCTCACGGGCGCAGCCGTTTTGATTATCATGGTGGTTTCCGTGATTGTTACAAGACCGCTGCTGCGGCTTTTAAAGACACCGGACAGTATCATTGACTGGTGCGCCTCCTATCTGCTGATTATGTTTGTTGGCTGCGCAGGCAGCGCTTATTATAATATTCTCAGCGGTGTGCTGCGCGGTCTGGGCGACGCCTTTGCAGCGCTGCTTTATCTGCTGGTAGCGACTATCCTTAATATTGTGCTGGATCTGTTTTTTGTGGCAAAGCTTAATATGGGTGTGAGCGGTGTGGCGCTTGCTACGATCCTTGCGCAGACAGTGTCGGCGGGGCTGTGCTTTCGCCGTCTGGCAAGAATGAGGGATCTTTTTGACATGAAACGGAAGTATATGAGATTCCATAAAAAATATGCCGGGAATATGGTACGCCTTGGTCTGCCGTCCGGGCTGACGCAGGCAATCTTTTCGCTGGCATCCATTATTGTGCAGTCGCTTACCAACAGCTTCGGAGAAATGTTTATCGCGGCGAATGTAATCGTTATGCGTGTGGACGGTTTTGCAATGCTGCCGAACTTCTCCTTCGGCTCGGCGATGACGACCTATGCCGGACAGAATGTCGGCGCGCGCAAATACGACCGCGTGATGAAGGGCGCGAAGCAAGGAACATTCATCGCAGTGCTGACTACTTCGACCCTCACCGGGCTGATTATGATTTTTGGAAGATATCTGATGGGTATTTTCACGAACACAGCGGAGCTGGTGGATTTAAGTATGCGGATGATGAGCATTATTGCTGTCGGATATATCGCAATGGCAGTCACCCAGAGTCTTTCCGGTGTGATGCGTGGGGCGGGTGACACCATGACGCCAATGTGGATCTCCATTTTTACTACCGTCATCGTGCGTGTACCGGTGGCATACGGCATTGCCTGGCTGACACGCAGTGAACTGCTGCCGAACGGAAGACAGGAATGTGTGTTCCTTTCACTGCTCTGCTCCTGGCTGATCGGCGCACTTGCCACCGCCTTTTTCTACGCGCGCGGGAAATGGAAGGAGAAGGCACTGCTGTAAAAATAAGGTCAGCTCCATCAAAACTACATATTTCTGTGGTACGCTTATCTGAAAAGGAAAGCGGGCGACGGCGTAGACGGTATCTATAAGTTCCATGAACATGCCTGTGATCTCATTCTGCTGGATGTGATGCTGCCGAAAATCGATGGCTTCGGGGTACTGGAGCTGATCCGCCGGGAATCCGATATTCCGGTAATGCTGCTGACGGCACTGGAGGAAGAAGAGTATCAGATACGCGGACTCGATCTGAGGGCCGACGACTATATTACAAAGCCTTTTTCCGTACAGGTGCTGCGATATGGTACAGGAGCTTCTGATTGTATCCCGGATGGAGACAACGCCTTTTAGCGTTTCAAAAACAGATCTTGCGGAACAGCTCCGTCTGCGGCTTGCGGAACTGACGGAGCTGTTTGAGGAGAAAAAGCTGGAGCTGCATGGCGCGGTGTACGTGTCCGCCGGAGATGCCATCGGGAGTCAGGAAGCACACACCGGGCAGTACGGTGCGGAAAATACGCCGGACGGCGTACGATTCTATTTTCTGCTGAAGACGCCTGGCGTGAACTGTATTTAAACTCCATACAAAACACACATAAACTCCAGACAGATTACAAACAGTGATGTTATCCTTTGACTGTAAAATCAAACAGCAAAGGAGACAGATATTATGAAAAGAAAAATGGTTATGTTACTGACGGGGAGCGCACTGACGCTGGCAATGACTGTGGGAAGCGCACAGGCAAAGACGTATGGCTATGACCTCGGCGATGGAAGCTCGGTGTATTATTTTGTCGGTGAATCATCTGTGGAATCATACGCGGAAGAAACCGGGGAATCTACAGACGCATACGATGAAACGATGCTGCCGGAGGATGAACGCCAAAAATGTGAAGCGTGGCATAAGGCTTCTATGCAGGAGGCAGTTGCCTATGTAGAAAAGTACGGGGTATCCTATGATGCAGAGAATGACCGGCTGCTATATAATGGACAGACGGTACGCTGGCTGATCGATGAGCAGATTGACGACTGTTATGAAGCAATCCGCATGCCGGAAGGGGAAATTGATCTTTACACAGTGCGGGCGGCAGATTACACTCTGACTGGTGTGAGACAGGCGACACAGGAGGAGTATGATGAGCGCACGCGCCAGGATGAGATGACAGAAAAACAGGCATACGTTTCGCAGGGGCTTGTGGCTGAAAGCAAAGAAAACACGGAGAATGAAACCGTTGTTGAAGCTATTGAGGAGGGAACCGGCACCTGGACCGAGACCGGGGAGGAAAAGAAAAGAGCGGCGGAATATGCCCGGGTGGGGATTATAAGAGGCAATAATGGGAGCTTCCTCTGGAACGGCAAAGCAATTTATTTCCTGCTGGACGAGGATGGCGGTATGACCGTAAACAATACCTCTGAGACAAGGGATGGGAAGATATATATTCTGGTAACACGGAATGAAGACGGCAGCATCAAAGAAGCGAAGCAGGTAACAAGCGAGGAGATACTGCAGGAAAAAATGAAAAAAGAGGATGGAGAAACATGAAGAATCAGGAAAAAAGGGGCTATAGATTGAGGATTACTGTCGCAGTAAAAATTATGATGGCAGCGATTCTGCTGTGTGTTCTGGTTATAGGGGGCTATGTTGCCTATATGCAGCTGCATTACTACCGGATCGAAGATCATACGGCGCTTGAGATAGAGGATAATACGGAGGGCGTGCTAAAGACCGGAGAGACATATACGGCGGTAACTTACAATATCGGGTTTGGTGCATATGGGCCGGACTATAGTTTTTTTATGGATACGGGAGAAATGAAGGACGGAACTTTGACGAAGGGAGAGCACGGCAAGGCAATTAGCAGGAAGTCTGTGGAGGAGCATACGGAAGGTGCAATTCAGGAGTTGCAGAAGCTGGATGCAGATTTTATGCTGCTGCAGGAAGTTGATACAGATTCGGACCGCAGTTATCATGTGGATCAGTCCCGGGAATTAACAGAGGCTTTTCCGGAGTATGGCAGTGTGTTTGCAAATAATTTTCATTCGGCTTATTTGTTTTATCCATTTTCCGATCCGCACGGAGCAGTGCAGGCGGGATTGCTTAGCCTTTGCCGTTATGAGATTGCCGATGCCGAGCGCCGCAGTTATCCGGTAGACAATAGTTTTATTACAAAATTTACGGACCTGGACAGGTGCTTTGCCTTAATGCGCCTGCCGGTGGAAGGCGGACGGGAGCTGGTGCTGATCAATAGCCATATGTCTGCGTATGATGAAGGCGGTCTGATCCGCACGCAGCAGTTAGAGCTGCTGAATTCGGTGATGGAAGAGGAATATAGTGCGGGCAATTATGTGATCGTAGGAGGAGATTTTAACCATGCATTCGGAGAAGCGGCTGCAGAAGGATTTCCGTCAGAGCAGAAGTTTCCGGAATGGGTGTCTGTTCTGACACAGGAAGATATGGCAGAAGGCATTACCATGCTGCGGGCAGAGAATGAACTGGAGGTACCGACCTGCCGCGGAGCGGATATCGTATATACGAAGGGGATTAATTATACTACGGTTGTGGACGGGTTCCTCGTATCAGATAATGTGAAAGCAACCGCTGTAAATGTGGATACAGACTTTGCATTCAGCGATCATAATCCGGTGAAACTGGAGTTTGAATTGGCAAAATAGAAGGATGCAGGTACGTATTTAATGCATAAGATGCGTAATCTGGCTATCCTGGTATTCCTTTGGAGAGATTCCATACTCTTTTTTGAACGCACGGTAAAAACTGGAGTAATCGCTAAAACCGCAGCTCAGGTAAATATCATTGATGGGGACGTCTGCTGTCATGGCTTCCCGGCAGAGTGCAAGCCTCTTCTTTGTGATGTATTGGTGGATGGAAATGCCCAGATTATCCTTAAAAACATGAGAAATGTGATATTTGCTCACAAAAAAGGTACTGGCAAGCCGGTCCAGGGAAAGCTCTTCATCCAGATGCTCTTCGATATATTCGCTCAGACGCTGAAAAAGCGGCGGCTCCTCCGCCTGGACTTTCGGGTGGTTTTTCGTATAAACGATACGGTTCAGGAGAAGAAGGAGATCATTGATGCAGAGAGACAGCTGAGCCTCGCGGCCGAAGCGGCTGCCATGCATTTCTTCTAAGAGACGGAGGATTTTTGACTGCACGGAGTTGAAGGAAACCTGATCGGTGTGGAAGAGGCAGGTCTGATGCTCCTGCACATATTCTGGCAGATAGCCGTAATCGGGAGAGAGTGCAAGGAGATGCTGCCCGTAATCGTGGCTGATCCAGAGCACAAAACGACGGTAGGGCACAGTGGTGCTGTGGATGAGCAGACGGTGGGAGAGCATTGGAGGAATCAGCATGATATCGCCATAACCGGGCGTATAGACGCTGCTGCCGATCTGCATACTTACGTCACCTTCCAGAAAAAAATAAAATTCATAGTAGGGATGCGTGTGCATGCTTACTGTGGAAAGGTCGTGGTCGTTATAATAATAAAGTTCAAAATCCTGCGACAGCATATATTGCCGCTGGCTGAAGGCCGTCTGTAATCTTTTCTTCATTTTCCCGGAGCTCCTGTCAAAATTTTGCCGGTATGTTCCTGGTATGCGCCGGACGGCACAGAAGGAATACTTGCCTGGCATTTTTCATATAGGAAAATTATACCTCAAAACAACAACTTTTGCAATATACGCAACAATTGCATCAATGGTATTTTCTGGAGAATCCCGCTATAATAATTGCAGAAACGAACAAATGGGGCAAGGCAGAAACACGGAGGAAAAGGAGAAGGAAAACATGCAGTTAAATGAGCAGGGGTTAAAAAATAGACAGGAATGGGAGGCGGCGGGTTACCGGCTGCCGCAGTACGACCGGGAGGCGATGGTGACGCGCACGAAAGAGAATCCATGCTGGGTACATTTCGGGGCGGGCAATCTCTTCCGCGCGTTCCAGGCGAATGTTGCGCAGAATCTGCTTAACAAAGGAGTGATTGACAGGGGAATCATCGCTGTGAGCGGTCATGAAGCGATGGAGAAGCTGAACAATCCGCGCGACAACTACTTCATTCTGGTGACGCTGAAGATGGATGGAAGCACAGAGAAAACGGTTGTAGGCAGCGTGGCAGAATCGCTTACGCTGGATGGGGGATATGAAAAGGAATTTGATCGTTTAAAGGAAATCTTTACGAAGGATTCCCTGCAGATGGCAAGCTTTACAATCACCGAAAAGGGTTATGCGCTCCGGGGCAGTGACGGAAATCTGCGCAGTGACGTGGAAGAGGATCTGCAAAAGGGATGGCAGGCGCCGGTAAGCTATATCGGAAAAATCTGCGCGCTGCTGTATGCCCGCTACCAGGCGGGGGAAAAGCCGGTTGCCATGGTGAGCATGGATAACTGCTCACACAATGGTACAATTCTGCAAAAAGCGGTGGAGACATATGCTGCGGCGTGGTGTGAAAACGGGCTGGTTGAAAAAAGCTTCCTGTCCTATATACAGAATCCGGAGAAGGTGACGTTTCCCTGGACGATGATTGATAAAATCTGTCCGCGTCCGGATGCCTCCGTGGAGGCGATGCTTCAGAAAGACTGCATTCAGGGAACGGAGCCGATCATCACTGCAAAAAAGACTTACATAGCGCCGTATGTTAACGCGGAAGAGTCAGAATATCTCGTTATTGAAGACGCCTTCCCAAACGGCAGACCGGCACTTGAGGCGGGCGGGCTGATTTTTACTGATGCAGAGACGGTCGACAAGGTGGAGCGCATGAAGGTATGCACCTGTCTGAACCCGCTGCACACAGCGCTTTCCGTGTTCGGCTGTCTGCTCGGATACCGGAAGATCTGTGAGGAAATGCAGGATGAAAGTATCCGCAGGCTGGTGGAGCTGATTGGTTATAAAGAAGGATTGCCGGTTGTTGTGGATCCCGGAATCATCCGGCCGGAGGAATTTCTGGATACGGTGCTGAAGGTCCGCATTCCGAATCCGTTTATGCCCGACACACCGCAGCGTATTGTAACGGACACCTCACAGAAGCTGGCAGTCCGCTTTGGGGAGACGATCCGCGCTTACCAGAAATCTGATATGCTTGACATAAAGTCCCTGACAGGCATTCCGCTGGTACTTGCAGGATGGCTGAGGTATCTTATGGCAGTGGATGATAATGGGGCGTCCTTTGAGCTTAGCGCAGATCCGATGATTGACACCTTAAAGCTCTATACTTCAGAGATGGAGCTGACAAAGCAGCAGGATGTGGAACAAATGATTGCGCCGGTACTGAGAATGAAGGAGATTTTCGGTGTGGATTTATACGAGACGGGTCTGGCGGACAAGGTTGCCGGTTATCTCCGGGATATGACGGCAGGCGTGGGCGCTGTGCGCCGGACACTTGATGCGGCGATGAACGCTGACAGGGAGGCAGACAAATAATACTTTTAAACCGGTTTTTTCATTTTGTAAAAAAGTAGACGAACCGGAATGATTGTGATATGATAATACAAAAAGCCTGCCGCCGGCGGTGAATGCGCTTTTGCGCATTCTTTTTTATATACAGAGATTATTTACTGCCCGGCTTTACAGGAAAGAAAGGAAGGAAATTCCGCCTGCGGAGTTTCAATAAAGCAATATGGAACGGCTGCATGAAATTTTAGACGAACATTTGAATGAGCATCTGCTTCGCATCAGCATCAGCGGCAGGCGTCGCGCGGGCAGACCGGACAAGGTGAGGATCCGTCCGGTGCTTGTGAAGGGAAGGCTTCTTTTTCAGACGGCGGTCTCCGACGGCAAAAAGGAGTTCCACAAAAATTATGAAAAGGACGAGCTGAGGACACAGGTTGAGACGTGGCTTCTGCAGGATTACAGGCAGCTCCAGATGGATACACAGGAGGTTTCCGTGCAGGCGCTGGTGAGTAAAAAGGGGCGGGCTACGATAAAAATAAAAAAAGCAGAGCATCCGGTGCAGCCGGCAGCCGCAGAGCATAACCGTAAAAAGCAGTATCTTCTGGAAGAGGGAAAAGCAGTGCCCTTCCTGGTGGATCTCGGCGTGCAGACTCCGGAGGGAAAGACGGTGAATGCCCGTTATCATAAGTTCCGGCAGATCAACCGCTTTCTGGAGTTTGTAGAGGATATTCTTCCGGCGCTGGATAAAAGCCGCGAGCTGACAATTATCGATTTCGGCTGCGGAAAATCGTATCTGACATTTGCCATGTATTACTATCTGCATGAGCAGCAGGGACTGGATGTGCGCATGATCGGTCTGGATCTGAAAGAGGATGTGATCGCACACTGCAATCAGCTTGCCGGAAAGTACGGCTACGAAAAATTGCAATTCCTTACCGGAGACATCGCTTCCTATGAGGGCTGTACAAAGGCAGATATGGTGGTGACGCTGCATGCCTGCGATACGGCGACGGATTATGCGCTGCAGAAGGCAGTGGAGTGGAACGCGAAAGTGATTCTTTCCGTACCCTGCTGTCAGCATGAGCTGAACGCGCAGATCCACAGCGGGCTGATGCAGCCGGTACTGAAATATGGGCTGATCCGGGAGAGGATGGCGGCGCTGCTGACAGATGCCTTCCGCGCGGAGCTTCTGGAGGAGCAGGGATATCAGGTGCAGATTCTGGAATTTATTGATATGGAACACACGCCGAAGAACATTCTGCTCCGTGCAGTGCAGAAGAAAAATGGTACAAGACAGACAAGCCAGGCGCTCACCGCCTGCATGAAGGCATGGAATGCGCATCCGCTGCTTGGCAGTCTGCTGCAGCGGGATGAGGCATAGATCGCACGCCGGCAGGCAGGGAAACAGCGTTTTTTGGGAGGAACATAATGAAAAGAGTACTGACCAGGATAGCGGTATTGCTGGTGATTTTTGTCGCCTCGGTGGCAGTTTTTTCGCAGTTTATCAATGATGAGACAAGAACGAGGACGGAAGACATGTCGCAGGCGACGCTTCCGCTTGTTTATATGGTATTTAAGGGCGTGGAGATGAATCCTCTGCACGGCTATGTAAAGCCGATGGCAGTGACAGCAGTGCGCGATACACTGACACCTATCTCCACAGAAAGAGATGTGAGCATAGAGGTGCAGACCTTCGGGGCGAAGGTGAGCGATATTTACTTTGAGGTGTTTTCGGCGGATGGAAAAACATCGCTGGAGAACACCAAGGTCACGAATTTGCAGCAGGACGGCGATTACGTGACAGCATCCTTTACACTGCAGAATTTTATGCGCATGAATCAGGAGTATGTGCTGAAGATACAGCTCAGGGCGGATGGACGCGATATTTATTATTATACCCGCGTGGTACAGCAGGATAGCCTGCACACAAAGGAATATCTGGATTTTGTCAATAGCTTTTCGGAGAAATGCCTGAACAGGCAGGAGGTTGACCGGCTGGCACTTTATCTGGAACCCGAGGGAGACGGAGAAGAGGTTGACCTGTCCTTTATGGATATTCACAGCACGACAGATCAGGTGGTGTGGGGAAACTTAAATCCGCAAATTTATTACAAGTCGGTTCCGGCGATTAAGGAGCTGAATGAGACGACAGCGACGATCGTCCAGGAGTATCTGATCAGCGCGCAGAGCGGGGACGGTTATACAGAGCTGTATACGGTAAACGAATATTTCCGTCTGCGCTATGCTGATGAATCCGTGATGCTGCTGGATTTTGAGCGTTCTACGAATGAGATTTTTAACCCGGACAATGATGTGCTTACCGATAAAGGCATCCGGCTTGGCATCTGTGACAGGGATATTTCTTTCGTGAACGATTCGCAGAGCCGCTTTTATGCCTTCGGCATCGCCATCGTAAATCAATG
>DKTR01000074.1:0-2225 GCA_002473385.1 Lachnospiraceae bacterium UBA7225 | reverse complement strand
GGGAGCTGTGGAGTTATGATTCCGCCAGCGGCAAGATGGCGCAGGTATTTACCTTCCGCCAGAAGGAAAACTCTGACTATCGTGATATTTACGGACAGCATGATATAAAGATTCTGAATGTGAGCACGAACGGAAACATCCAGTTTGTGGTAGCGGGCTACATGAACCGCGGACGTCACGAGGGAGAATCGGGAGTGGCAGTTTATTTCTACGACGCTTCCTCCGGCGGTATTGAGGAAATGCTGTTTGTGGATACCATGCGTTCTTACGATCTGCTGAAAGCGGATGTGCAGGAAATCTCGTATGTGGCGGACGATCAGGAGGATTTTTATCTGCTTTTGGACGGCGATGTGTATGAAATGAACCTGACGACGTTTGAAACCGTAAAGGTTGTGGAAAATATGAAGCCGAACTGCTATGCAGGTTCTGAATCGGGTAAATATTTTGCATATCTGGCGGAAAACGAGGCGTATAATTCCCGTTCCATTGTAATTTACAATATGGATACCAAGGAAAGCAGCCAGATTACCTGCGGAGAGAATGAGCGCATCCGTATGCTTGGCTATATGGGAGAGTCACTGGTGTACGGCATTGCGGAGGTGTCGGACATTGATGCGTCGCACGAGGGAGATGAAATCTTTCCGATGCGTACGATTTATATTATTAACGAAGAGGGAGAAGTTGTTAAGGAGTACGGCGAGACAGGTATTTATGTGACAGACGCTGTAATCGAGGATAAGCTGCTGACCATGACGCGTATGCGCAAATCAGGACACGGCTGGGAGGAGGCGTCGGAGGATCACATTATTGATAACGTAAAGGAAACGGACACGGCGGGGATTACAACGCAGGTGAGCAGCCGCAAGCAGACGGAGCGGATTCTGCTGATGGAGAATGCTTCTGCGAAGCGGACACCGCAGACGGTGCGCAGCCGGATGATCGTCAATGAAACAGAACGCATCGTTTCTATCGGGGAAAAAGAGCATACGGAAGAGCTGTACTATGTTTACGCGAAAGGCAGGCTGGATGGCATTTACGAAAACGCCAACACAGCGATTGTCTGCGCGAATAAGCTGTTCGGCGTGGTGGTTGATCAGAATCAGTGTTATGTCTGGGAACGCGGAAACAAGAAAACGGCGGCGGAGTTCACACTGGATCAGGTACCGGCGTGTATACAGAAAGGGACGATGGATATTGATTACCTGCAGGAACAGCTTCCCGGCAAGTGGGTGCTGGATCTGACGGGCTGTGATATCGAATCTGTACTCTACTTTATCAGCGAGGGCAATGTGCTGCTGGCGGATACGGCGGACGGTGTGCAGATCGTGCTCGGTTATGATCAGTGGGGAAATGTGCGTCTCTATAAGCCCGGTGCGGAGGAATCCGATCTGATCAGTGATGAGGATGCGCTGGCGTTATTTGAAGAATCGGGCAATGTGTTTATCGGATTCCTCGATAAACCGCAGGAGTAGACAGAGGGTAAGGAAGGTTGGAAGATGTATCAGTTTGAAAAGGTGAATAAGAGGCTGCTCGGATCGCAGGTGGAGGATGAACTGATGAATTTTATCCTGCAGGAGCCGGTAAGGGTGGGAGAGAAGATCCCGAATGAATTCGAACTGGCGGAGCAGTTTGGCGTGGGAAGGAGCACGATCCGTGAGGCAGTGAAAGCGCTGGTCTCCAAAGGAATTCTGGAAGTGCGCCGTGGTTCCGGTACTTATGTGATCAGCACGCACTCGCTGGAGGATGATCCGCTGGGCTTTGCCAGATTCCAGGACCGTTATCAGCTGGCGCTGGAGCTTTTCGAGGTCCGTCTGATGCTGGAGCCGGAGATTGCCGCCCTTGCCGCCAGGTCAGCGGGTGAGGAAGAACGGAAAAAGCTGAATGAATTATGCGATGCTGTGGAACAATTATACTGCGAGGGAAAAAACCATTTGAAAAAAGACGTGGAATTCCACACATATATTGCAAAGTGCAGCAAAAACCGCGTAGTGGAGACGCTGATTCCGATTATCAACACAGCAGTTATGACCTTCGGCAATCTGACGCACCGTAAGCTGATGGAGGAAACGATTGAGACGCACCGCGCAGTGACGGAAGCCATACAGAAGGGAGATGCTATTGGTGCCCGTTGTGCGATGATCATGCACCTTACGTACAACCGCCAGATGCTGATGAAGATGCTGGAGAGCCGGAAAGAAACGGAGACATCGGACGAATAAGAGCGA
>DKTR01000142.1 GCA_002473385.1 Lachnospiraceae bacterium UBA7225 | reverse complement strand
ATCTGCTGCCTTATACGGATCTGCCGCTGCAGTTTCTGCCTCTGTCACCGCTTCCGTTTCTGCGGCTTCTGTCTCTGCAGCTTCTGTTTCTGCTGCCTCTGTCTCTGCAGCTTCTGTTTCTGCTGCCTCTGTCTTCTTCTCAGTCACAGCCTCAGTTTCTTTCTCAGTTGCAGCGGTCGTTTCCGCCTTCTTCTGGGAGCCGGAGTTTCCGCATGCGGTAAGGCTCAGAGCCATGGTCGAAGCCAGCAGCAGTGATAACACTTTCTTTCTCTTCAAAACTTTCATCCTCCTTTTTTCTCTTTCCCGGAATGAAGTGGTGAGCTACTCCTCTTCCTTCCGGTTCGGCTGTGCAGGAACCTTTGCACATTCTCCCGCGCTCTACCGAATATGTGAAAAATATACCACAATTTCCTTTTTAGGACACACTCTTTTCACAAACTGTTCTTTTTCCTGCGCAAATTGTCGCCAAGATTCTGTATCACAGAATCTATTTTGTATAAATTACATAATTTTTGTTTTTCATTTTTGTGCATCACGCCCATTTTGTGGCAGTGGAATTAAAACCATCAGACGGAACCAGTTTTTTTCCTGGTTTACCGTCATGGAACCGCCGTATTTCTGCGCACTGTGCTGGATACTTTTCACACCGAACCCATGATAGGCATGGTCATTTTTCGATGTCAGCGGCAGACCATCCTTAAACACCGTCTCCTCTTCACAGTAATTTTCAATATTTATCGTCAGAAACTGCTTTTTTGCCGCCACTGACAGATGAATCAGGCGCTTTCCCTTATCCGGAATCTTCAGCTCGCACTCAATCGCGTTGTCCAGCGCGTTTCCAAAAATGGTGCAGATATCCATTACATCCATAAAATTCAGAAGCTGCCCGTCTGCCACACAGGTAATACCAATTCTATGCTTTTCGCAATAAAGACTTTTCGAGGTAAGCACCGTGTCCAGAATATCGTTTCCCGTCTTATTCTGTGCCTCGTACACCTGGATCTCACTCTCCATCTCATCCAGATAAGCGTTGCGCTTATCGGCATTGCTCTCCGCACGCAACACAGCAATCTGATGCTTCAGATCATGATATTTGCGGTTCACCAGATCGATACTCTCTCTCGACAGCTTGTACTGCATGAGCTGGTTCTGCAGCATATTCTCCATAGTATCCCGCTCATAGCGCAAATGAAACTCGTTCAGAAGCGCATGATAAGCATACAAAATAAAAAAACCTGCCAGATCAACCCATGTGCGGATATTGAAAATTTCTGTCTCAATACTGCTGCTGAACGGCGTATTCTCATATAAAAAGCTCAGATTGCTCATGAGAAAAGCAAGTGCACCGATCATAACCGCAGAAAGCAGCTCACGCGTGGAAACCTGCAGCATATCACCATCCACAAGTACCCGTTTTTCCAGCATATATGCAATGCAATAAACACACCCGTAAGTCACGACGACATAAAACAGCCGTACGTGAAATACATCATTCGGTCTGCCATGCACCATGTAAAAATAGAGCTGCCATTCCAAAGAAGCCGCCAGTTCGGCGAGCAAAAAGGCACGCACTGCATTGTACATGGCATTTTTCAGCGACATCTCACAGCAGAGCATAATCATACCGCCCATCGCTGTCACCGCCAGCAGCATGCCCGGTATCCAGAGAATTTCCGGCAGTGTCCCCGCTACAAGCTGTATGATGAGCTGGACAAACAGTCCTCCGGCAAGAATGCCTGCTGTCCGTTCTCTGGAATATCTTTTTTTCAGAATCATAACATAAACAAGACATGCCAGCCATTCTGCAATTGCCGTATAATAGCGCGGAACATTGGGAATTACAGGATCAAAGATCATAGCAGCACCTCATTCATATAAGCGGCAAGGGTTTCCTGAAAAATTTTTTTGCGGGGACGACTAATGGCAAGCGCGTCTCCTCCCACTGTCACGCAGCCATTCTGGATGCTGTCCACATGTTCCAGATTGACAAGATAACCCTTATTACACCGGCAGAAATGAAACGACTCCAGCTTTTCCTCCATCTCCTTCATAGTACCGGATGTCTCATGCGTGCCGTCTTTTGTATGCACAAACAGCGTATGCCCCTGGCTCTCTATGTAGTAGATATCCTCCGTCGCGATCCGCTTGGATCCGCCCTTTACGCGGATCACCAGATAGTGCTTCTCTTTTTTCCGGATGCGGCTCACTGCCCGGTCCAGCCGCTGGGAAAAAGCAAAATAAGAGACCGGCTTTAACACATAATCCAGTGCATTCACCGCATACCCGCGGATAGCGTATTGCGCCATATTTGTGACAAAAATAATTGCGACCTCTTCGTCCATCCCACGGATTTTCTCCGCTGCCGTCATGCCGTCCATAAAACGCATCTCGATATCCATCAGAATAATATCATAAACAGCCTGGTAATTTGTCACGATATCTTCCCCGTCCTCGAAGCTGGTAATCTGAATCGTTTCTCCGCTTTCCTGCTCATATCTGCGGATATAGTCAGTCAGTTCCTGCCTGCTTGTCCTGTCATCTTCCACAATTGCAATCCGTATCATAAGCTCTTTTCCTCTCTCCAAGCAGATCCGCAAGCTGTGCGAACTGCATAAGCGTCAGCGTTTCTCCGCGCACCCCCGCCGGCATTCCCAGCGCATTGATTGCCTCCGTAATGTCCTCTTTTGAAAAATCCAGCTCCGGCGCATTGCTCAGAGCGTTCGCCAGCGTCTTCCTTCTCTGATTGAATGATGCCCGGATAAGCTGGAACATCAGCTTCTCCTGCCCCGTCTTTACAGGCGGCTCACTATGCACTGTCAGCCGGATGACTGCGCTGCCCACCTTCGGACGCGGGATAAAGCAGTTCGGCGGCACATTTGCCGCAATATATGGCTCACAATAATACTGCACCGCCAGGGACAGCGCCCCGTAGTCCTTGCTGCCCGGCTGCGCCTGCATCCGCTGCGCCACCTCTTTCTGCACCATCACCGTAATACTTTTTACCGGTACATGCCCCTCCAGCAGTCCCATGATGATCGGCGTCGTAATATAATATGGAAGGTTTGCTACCACCTTAATTGGTCTGCCACCGTTTTTTTCCGCAACAAGCCCGGCAATGTCCACCTTCAGAATATCATCATTTAAAATTTCTACATTTTCATAGCCGGAAAGCGTCTCCTGCAGAATCGGTATCAACATTTTATCGATCTCTACGGCAAGCACCTTTCCCGCTGCTTCTGAGAGATACTGTGTCATCGTTCCAATACCCGGTCCGATTTCCAGCACGAAATCTTCCTTCGTAATATCGGCAGCCGCGATGATTTTATCGAGGACATGCCCGTCAATCAGAAAGTTCTGACCAAATTTTTTCTGAAAAGCAAATTCATATTTCTGAATAACCTCAATAGTTTTCTGAGGGTTTGAAAGTTTTTCCATAATACTCCTTTATTAATCCAGCCGGTATAATCTGCGCGCATTTTTCCACGTTGCCTGTTCAACCTCATAAGGCGTCATCCCTTTGATTTTTGCAATTTCTTCTATTATAAAGGGAATATACAAAGAGCAGTTACGCTTGCCGCGATATGGCACCGGTGCGAGATAAGGACAGTCGGTTTCCGTGACGATCCGCTCCAGTGGGATCTCTGCCGCCACTTCCTTCAGCACCCTGGCATTTTTAAATGTTACAACACCGCCGATCCCGATATAATAGCCCATTTTGATGTACTCGCGCGCCATCTCCACCGAGCCGGAATAGCAATGAATTACACCGCCAGCAAAGCCCGGCTTCCCGGCATGCACCTCTTTAATACAGTCGCAGGTATCTTTCGCTGCCTCCCGGCTGTGTACGATAATCGGCTTTTTCAGTTCCAGTGCAAGTTCCATCTGAGCTGTAAACCATTTTTTCTGCACCTCATGCGTCTCCCTGTCCCAGTAATAATCCAGCCCGATTTCACCGACCGCCACTGCCTTCGGATGCCGCAGCATCTCACGCAGCTGCTGCAGCCCCTCTTCGTCCATCTCGCCCGCGTGATCCGGATGAATGCCGATAGCACCGTAGATAAAGTCGTGCTCCTGCATCAGACGCCAGGAATCTTTTGCTCCGCGCATACTCGCGCCAACATTCACCACCGCTCCGATACCATGCTCCGGCAGACTCTCCAGAAGCTTTTCCCGGTCAGCATCAAACGCCTCGTCGTCATAATGTGCATGTGTATCAAAAATCATGTCTGTTCTCCTTCGCTTAGTAAATATCTCTTCTTACATCTTATCATAAGCGCCGCCCCTATGAAAAGCATCTTTCTATTTTTTTGAAAATAATATATACTTAGTATTGACCTTCCCCCTTATGGAAGGTGTAGGATTGGAGCAGGAGGTGGGTATTTGAAGATTCAGCAGGTAGAGGGACTGGTGGGAATCACCAAAAAGAATATCCGTTTTTACGAGCACGAGGGTCTGCTGTCCCCCAGGCGCAGCGAAAACGGCTACCGCGATTACACACAGGAAGACGTAGAAACACTGAAAAAGATCAAACTGCTCAGAAGCCTGTCGTTTCCTCTCGAAGAGATACGAAGACTGCAGGCAGGCACACTCACCATGGAAGACGGCGCACGCCGCCACATTATCGTGCTGGAGCGTGAGCAGGCATCCCTGGAAAAGGCGCAGTGCCTGTGCCGGGAAATGCAGGAACACGGCGAGACTCTTGATGCACTTGACGCCGATCTTTATCTGGAAAAAATGAAACATATGGAAAGGGAGGGTGCTGTCTTTATGAATGTTAAAAAACACGATCACCGCAAAGATTACATTGCACCTGTGGCCGCTTCGATCATCGTTGTTCTTTTTATAGGAATTGTTCTGTTCGCTATGCTTGCAGAATCCATAAGAGAACGCTTATCCACAGGCGAATTTTTACTGATCGCAGCAGTGGCTGCAATGCTGCTCGCTGTTGTCATCGGTGTGCTGCTGGCACTCTGGCAGCGTATCAAACAGATTAAAGGAGGAGAAGAAGATGCTGCTTCTAAATATTGATTATATTCCCGGAAAGGAAATCGCCGATGCGCTCGGCATTGCAAAAGGAAGTGTCGTAATGTCCAAACATCTTGGGAAGGATTTTATGGCGGGTATGAAAACCATCGTCGGAGGCGAAATTGAAAGCTACACAGAAATGCTGGACGGCGCACGGAAAATCGCTATGAAGCGTATGGCAGAGGATGCCGAAGGGATGGGTGCGGATGCAGTTATCAATATCCGCTACACCTCTTCCTCCGTAATGCAGGGCGCCGCTGAGGTAACCGCATACGGAACCGCTGTCCGGGTGAAAGACTAACCCTAACCAACAGGAGATGAAACCATGATTACACTTACAAATGTTTCCAAAACCTATGGAAACAGCAATATAAAAGCCGTAGACTCCCAGACCTGGGAGATCCCGGACGGCAAAATCACCGGCTTTATTGGACCAAACGGTGCCGGAAAGTCGACCACTCTGAAAATGATTACCGGAATCATAACACCCGATGAGGGAAGCATCGAAATCAATGGACATGATATTGTAAAGGATCCGATCGCCGCCAAAAAACAGTTTGGCTTTGTCTCGGATTCCCCGGATAAATTTCTTCGTCTGAAAGGCATCGAATATCTGCGGTTCTGTGCGGATGTCTACGACGTTCCGGAGGCTCAGCGCAGGGAACGTATTGATCTTTTCGCCAACCGCTTCGGGTTGACCGATGCACTCTCCAGTCGGATCATAAGCTATTCGCATGGTATGCGTCAGAAGCTGATGGTGATTGGTGCCCTTCTGCACAACCCTTCCGTCTGGATTCTGGACGAACCGCTGACAGGACTGGACCCCGGCTCTTCCTTCGCACTGAAGGAGATGATGCGCGAGCATGCCGCTGCCGGAAATTCTGTTCTTTTTTCCACACATATCCTTGAGATTGCCGAGCGGCTCTGCGACTATGTTGCCATTGTAAACCGCGGGCGCATTGTGTTCCGGGGCACACTGGAGCAGCTCCGCGCCGGGTACCCTGGCGGGATGTCGCTGGAGAATATTTTTCTGGAGATGACGAATCATGCGTAAAGAATTATTGCTTACAAAAATATTACTTCAATGCGGAATGGGCAGCGCGCTGCCTGCCGGAAAAAAGAAGCGGCAGATAATCGGTCAGTGGGCACTCTATCTGCTGATTGCCGTCTGTATCGTACCGCTGCTGGTTCTGCTCTACCAGTTTGCCAGAGGCATGTATCATTCCCTCTCCCCCCTGCACCTGGAATACCTTGCCTATGACATCACGCTCCTGCTGCTCTCATTTACTACGCTGATCCTGTCGCTGCCCTTTGCAATGTCTGTTCTGTTTCTCGCAAAGGACATCGAATACCTTCTGCCAATGCCTTTTTCTCCATGGCAGATCGCAGGCGCAAAGGTAACCACTGTGCTGCTGTATGAATACCTCACTACCGCAGCCATCGGTATTCCCATGTTTGCCGGAATTGGTGTGGCAGCGCATCACGGACCTGCTTATTTTCTTTTTGCTCTGCTCATACTGGCTGCCCTGCCCGTGCTGCCGGTCATTTACGGCTGTCTGCTCGGTGTTCTGATTCTGCCGCTCACCACAAAGCTGCGGCGGAAAGAGGCGATCACTACGTTTTTTTCTATTCTGATCGTCATTCTCTCCAGCAGTATAGGGCTCTTTGCCTCCTACTTCGGTGATGCGCTGGACAATCTGGATCTCGTAGCCATCATCACCGGAAACAGCCGGCTGCTCATGCAGGCGGAATACCTTTTTCCCAACCTGCGGTTTGCCGGAAGCGCTCTGGAGAATACAGCCCCCCTGATGCTGCTTCTCTACGTACTGACCGCTCTGGCGGCGATTCTTCTCTTTCTTCTGATTGGGAACCGTTTTTATCTGAAAGCGGTGTCCGGTATGAATGAGGTTTCTCAGAAACGCGAAAAGCTTTCCGCCGCGGAAGAGACGCGCGCGCTAAAAATTCGCGGCATCGTAAGAAGCTGCGCCGCCAGGGAATGGAAGCTGCTGGTGCGCACACCGGTATATTTTCTGAACTGTGTGCTGTCTGCTTTTATTGTACCGGTCATTTTGCTGGTGGCACTGATCATTCCCCTGCTTGGGAATACCGCTGAGCTTACGGCAGCACTGCAGCAGATGCCGCAGTTTCTGAACATGTTCCATACAGAGCAGTTTTCCGGTATCCTCATGCTCACTGTCTTTGGAATTACGGTATTGTTCTGCGCAATGAACCTGTCAGCCTCCACCTGTATTTCCCGCGAGGGAAGCAATTTTATTGAGATGAAGTATATTCCGGTTCCTTACAAAAAGCAGCTTCAGGGTAAAATGCTCTGCTCCATCGCTCTCAGTTTCGCGGCTACGCTGCCGTATATGATCTTGCTCATAGCTGCCGGCACAGTGATTCTGCATACTCCGGTATGGCTGTTTATACCAGGATTCGCCATCAATGTTTTTACGATTTTCATTGTCGGATATTTTCAGTTAATCGGCGACCTCTGGAAGCCGAAGCTTTCCTGGACCAGTGAACAGGCTGCCGTCAAGCAGAATGTCATCGCTATGCTCACCATGTTCGGCGTGCTCGTCCTGTGTCTGCTGCTGGGACTTGGCTGCATCGGGCTCTATCTGCTGCGGATCCCTGTTTACGGTATCCTGACCGTCGGAATCCTCATTCTTGGCGTACTTGCTTTCGGACTGCGCGCTTTTGCATTCCGGTATGGCGAGAAAGCACTGGCAAGACTGTAGTCAGATAACCCGCAGCTTGCTGCGGGTTATCTGAAAAACCTGCGATTTGATATTAATATAGAAGTTAAAAACATGAAAGCTTCAGCTTTTCAAGTTCTGCCGATGATATCCTGACAATTTTCAAAATCTCCGCCTCCGGATAGCCGCTCTCCAGCATCACCCGCGCCATACGTCTTCTCTCCGCCCGCTTTCCACGCTTTATTCCACGCTTTATCCCGTTCTTTTGTCCATTCTCAAACACTGACTCTGAAAGATTACACATCATATTTACCTCCCTTTTCATATCCGCGTCCATTTCTATGTAAAACTTCTCACGAAGTAGTCGCTCTTTATCCCCATATGATCTGGTCTCTGAAAGCAGAACATTCAGCATTTCCAGAAATGCGCTGTCCGCCCTCATTTTTTCGTTAAGTGTCACAATGCAGACTGACATCTTGGAGTAGGCATTTGGCTTATCCGGCTGCCATCCCTCCAGATCCCGTTTCGCAATATAATATTCTGCCAATGCATTTCCGATATAACGAGGGGCATTCATACAGATCCAGATAGAGCAAACCTTCTTAATTCCATCATAATCCGGAATAGAAAACTCTGTGCCCAGTTGTGTAGAAATCATGCGGGAGGCATAGTAAATTCCCCGTGTAACTATCTCGTAACCGGAATAAAAGGCTCTCTGCGCCTCGACATTAACAAGCATACGAAAACCCTTTTTTGTCTGCGGCACATAAGCACAAAAACGAATATCGTAATAAATCTCCCCTTCCCCAGGCTCTTTACTCTCATTTTGGCTTCCCGAGATCCGCTCCGCAGCTTTTCCGCCAGGATTTACCTGTACAGCAGATATTTCGGGTTTCTCTTCAATGGCGCCAGCAATTTCTTCTATAGAAAACTCCCGAAATTCTTCCATTGTATATTTCAAAATCCACGCCAGAATCACCTTGTGACTTAATACTTTTTTGCACTGTGCATCATACTGCACCTTTTGCCATGCAAGTAACAGAGTTCTTGCCAGTTCATTTTTCATAATCCTCCATTCTGATATGCGTAAGGCACGCACGCGTCGAGAACCGGCACACTGACACCTCACCACATTTCCTGTTGTAATCATTACTGAATCTTTGGCGAGATGCCAGATTTTCTGAAATGTACTTTTATTATATCGTTTTATTTCTCACATGTCAATAAGTATGTTGTAAATAATTTATATTTTTTCTTTGTACTTGTTCAAGGCAACTTATTGTCTGTTCTATTTGCATTTTTGCTTGCCAAATAACCGGATTCCCATTATACTTTTTACTATCCGGCTTCTGCAGCGGATTTTCAAAAGAAGTTACATTACCGCGCTTTTGCGGCTTTGAATGGAGAATGCGAAATGAGTATATTGAATGTAGAAAATCTGTCTCACGGCTTTGGGGACAGGGCAATTTTCAGCAATGTTTCCTTCCGCCTTTTAAAGGGAGAGCACATTGGTCTGGTGGGTGCAAACGGCGAAGGAAAATCTACCTTTATGAATATTATTACCGGGAAGCTGATGCCGGACGAGGGGAAAATAGAGTGGGCGAAAAATATCCGCGTGGGATACCTTGACCAGCATACCGTGCTGGAGAAAGGCATGTCTATCCGCCAGGTACTGACCGGCGCCTTTGATTTCCTTCTGGAAATGGAACAGGAGCTGAATAGCCTTTACGAAAAAATGGGGGATGCCGGCGACAATGTGCTGCAGTCTCTGATGGAGGAAGCCGGAACCCTGCAGGATCTTTTGACCATGCACGATTTTTATATGATCGATGCAAGGGTAGAAGAGGTGGGACGGGCACTGGGGCTCTCCGAGATCGGGCTGGATAAAGATGTCTGTGAGCTTTCCGGCGGGCAGCGCACCAAAGTACTTCTTGGAAAACTGCTGCTGGAGAAACCTGATATTCTGCTGCTGGACGAACCGACGAACTATCTCGATCACGAGCACATAGAATGGCTGAAGCGTTATCTGAATGATTATGAGAATGCGTTTATTCTGATTTCCCACGATATTCCCTTCTTAAATAGTGTTGTTAACCTAATTTATCACATGGACAACCAGGAGCTGAACCGCTATGTGGGCGACTATGACCGTTTCCAGGAGGTCTATGCAACGAAGAAGGCACAGCTTGAAGCCGCGCATAACCGCCAGCAGAAGGAAATCGCAGAGCTGAAAGATTTTGTTGCGCGCAACAAGGCGCGCGTCGCCACGCGCAATATGGCAATGTCGCGCCAGAAAAAGCTGGACAAGATGGACATCATTGAACTGGCTGCCGAAAAACCAAAGCCGGAGTTCCACTTTAAAGAGGCACGTACACCCGGCAGGTACATCTTCACCACAAAAGACCTGATCATCGGCTACGACGAGCCGCTCTCCTCACCGCTGAACCTCACTATGGAGCGCAGCCAGAAAATCGTCCTCACCGGAGCAAACGGCATCGGAAAAACGACCCTGCTGAAAAGCATTCTCGGACTAACCGCACCCCTGTCCGGCACAGCAGAGCTGGGAGATTATCTGGAAATCGGCTATTTTGAGCAGGAAATGCCCCCGGATATCGCCACGACCTGTATCGAAGAAATCTGGCAGGTATTTCCGTCCTACACACAGTACCAGGTGCGCAGCGCCCTCGCAAAATGCGGGCTGACCACAAAACACATCGAAAGCCGTGTGAAGGTGCTCTCCGGCGGCGAGCAGGCGAAGGTCCGTCTGTGTAAGCTGATAAACAAAGAATCAAACCTGCTGGTGCTCGACGAGCCGACGAATCACCTGGACGTGGACGCAAAAAACGAGCTGAAGCGCGCACTGCAGGAATATAAAGGAAGCATCCTCATGGTCTGCCATGAACCCGAGTTTTATGACGGTCTCGCCACAGACATCTGGGACGCTTCAAAATGGACGACCCGGACGGTATAAAACGCCCGGGTCATTTCTACCCTGTTCTGTTGATTTCATATCCGCAGGACTTCATCCGTCCGCCAGGACTGTTCTGTCATCTTTACTTGTTTTGTCAATTTCTGCTGTCACAATGCCATTACCCGGAACGGTAAGCTCCGCCACTTCTCCTTCTAAGCGCACAAATATTTTCTGTGCGTCTTTTTCCCGGTTTAATAATATAACTACTATCGTCTGACTGGGATTTTCAAATGCAGTCACCTCAATTTTATCCGTATAACGGCTGCTGCCGATCCAGACTGCACCCGGCTGGATATAATGACTGAAATGGCGGATATATGCAAGCGTATTTCTCTCCATCAGCTCTTTCTTTTTCGTATCATACAGAAACGGAGCATCGCAGTAGTTGCCCACATGGTTGGGTCCTCCCGTCTCATCAAGAAGCAGGTTCCAGTCATAAAAAGCAGTCATGCCATTATTGAAATTTCCGATCATGTCATGCGCATATTTCTGGGCATTTGCCAGATAATCATCTGCGCTGTATTTGCTGTACTCAATGCAGGCTTCTGACAAAATCAGCTTCTTATTAGGAAATCTTTTCTTCAGATAATCCAGTGCCTCGAAATGGTCGCCGCTATACCAGTGGAATGCCACGCCCGCCACCATTGCATCCGTGGTTTCATCAATGATCGTACATGCGCGTTCAAAAACCCGTTCCTTATTGTGATCCCAGATAAAGATCTCTATATCCTCCTGACCATTCTTCTTCATTTCCGGATAAAGAAAATCGCGCAGAAAGATTTTTTCCTCTTCCGCCGTGTATATACAGGAATCCCAGCTCTGAACGGCAGCCGGCTCATTCTGCAGGGAAAGGCGGTTGATCTGACATCCCTTTTCCCTCAGCTTTCTGATATAAAGGCAGATATATTCCGCCCACTGCGCCCGGTATTCTTCCTTCAGCTTTCCCCCATGGCTTCTTTCTCCATTCGTTTTCATATAAGCAGGCGGTGACCACGGTGAAAGCATCAGTCCTATCTCTCTCCCGGCAGCTTTCCGGGCATCCCTCAGAAGCGGGAAAACATATTTCAGCCCTCTCTCCAGCGAAAACTGCTCCAGCTCCGTATCGCGCGCATCGCTCTGCGCCTCATACTGCTCTGTGGAAAAATCACAGCTATCCAGATGTATCCGTCCCAACCTGTAATTCAGCTCACTTTTGTCAAAATAAGTATGGAGCATCCGGCTGCGCTGCTCTTCATTCATTTTAGAATAAACGTAGCCCGCGGAATCCGTAAATGCGCCGCCAAAGCCTTCAAACACCTGTCCCCGCACAGAAGGATAAAGATTCACCGCAAAATTTTCCACGCCATGATCCTCTGTAAACTCCGTTTTTCCTGTCATTATCTGTTTCTGGTTATTCACAAAGGTCGTTGCTTCAAAGCGCAATGTCCTTCCCATTGCTATCCCCTCCTCTAATTGCTTTTTTTATATTCATTCGGTGTCATACCCATAAGCTTTTTAAATACACGGGTAAAATACTTCTCATCTTTAAATCCTACTTTATAGGCGATCTCATAGGTTTTAAAATACTTCTGTTTCAGATAGGCGCATGCGTGCTCAATACGGACTTGATTGAGATAATCTATAAAGCCCTTCCCGCAGACCTGCGGAAAACTGGTAGACAGATAACCCGGCAAAATGCCCGCGGCATCCGCAACGCGCTGGAGGGTAAGCTCTTCGCTGTAGTGCTCATCCACATATTCCTTTGCACGGCTGACGTTCCCGGAACAGGCATTCTCCTCTTCATGCACCTGTACCTTTCCGGTTATTTCATCGGCAATGTCTGATATCTGTTTTAGGATCTCCGAAGAACGGCTGGGCTTTAGCATGTAGCAGCGGGCGCCGTAGCGTACCGCCTGCTGTGCATATTTAAATTCCTCATAGCCGCTCAGTATGATTGTCGCTGGCAGGATTCCCGCGCCTTTTGCCTCCTTCATGACATCGATCCCATTTTTCCCCGGCATCTGGATGTCCAGAAGCATCATTTCGGGATGTTTTTCAAATATGATATCGATCGCCTCCTGACCGTTCCGCGCAAGATATATCTGCTCAAAACGTTCAGTATGAAGCCGGATATATTTTTCCATCCCATTGCGTATCATATCTTCATCTTCTGCTATCAGCAGCCGCATGCTGTCACCCCTCTTCCTGCTGCGCCGGCAGGCTTACTGTTACCAGTGTTCCCCTGCCTGTACGGCTTTCTATTTTCAGATCAAAATTCTCTCCATATTTCAGCATCAGACGTTCTCTTACGTTTTTGATCGCATATCTGCCAATCCGCTGTCCGGAATAAAATTTATCGCTGTCTTCCTCCCATATTCTGCGAAGCTGTGCCTCGTTCATGCCAATGCCATTGTCCAGGACAGAAAATTTTATATATTGCCCGTCCCGGCACGCTGTGACCGTGATCTTAAAATTCTTTATGCTGTCCTGCATTCCGTGGACCACGGCGTTCTCCACAAAAGGCTGTAGTATCAGTTTCGGTATTTTCACATCCAGCACTGACGGCTCCACCTCAAAGCTATAGTCCATCTGTTCGTTAAAACGGAGCTTCTGGATCTCCAGATAACGCTCCAGAAGCTGGAGCTCCATTTCTACCGTGACCATGCGTTTTCCCTGTCCTAACACCAGACGGAAAAGCTGCGCCAGCTCGTAGATACTCTCTGCCGTTTTTTCGTCGCCCTCTCCCTCAGCCTGCCAATAAATACTGTCCAGCGCATTGTACAGAAAGTGGGGATTAATCTGTGCCTGCAGGATGGCAAGCTCACTTTCGCGTTCCCTCAAAACCATTACATAATTTTTATTGATCAGCTCCCGGATATCCGTTACCATCTGGTTAAAGCATGCCGCCACCTCGCCGATCTCATCATTTGTGGTAATTTCAACCTGCTGTTCAAAGTCACCCCTGCGGAATTTTCCCATTGCCACACAGACCTGCTCCAGCGGCTTTGAGATCACATCCGAGGTCAGTATCATCAGCGGAAGAATGCCAAGCGATATACCGACAAGCAGCAGAAATGGAATATAT
>DKTR01000044.1:22767-25710 GCA_002473385.1 Lachnospiraceae bacterium UBA7225 | reverse complement strand
TATAATATAATATTAATAATGGAATTTGGATATGTATATCTTACAGAAGCCACTAATTACAGATATGCTTATGTAAAAGTCAGGGCATTTGCACCGGGAGATATTAATTATACGCTGGGACCGGATCTACGTCAGAGAGATCACGTTAAATGCTATTTGGGGACACCGTATGAGGTATATAACGGTATTTATGAGGCTGGTATACGGACGGCAAATATAGGATTATCGAGTGCAAATTATATTAATGACCAGACAGTTACGGGTTTCTGGAGTCCGGATACCTGGGGAAACTTTACGATAGCAGATAGTTAAAACAAGGGCAGGAGATCAGAATAATGCGCAGAACATATAAAACAGAGATTTGGAAAGCCTTTCATAATTCTTTATTCTGGATATCTATAATAGTCGGGTTTATGCTTAATGTGGCTCATATCATTGGAAATTATTTTCTTGCTCAAAAGTATCTATATGATGTACAGCCATTCATCTTGGAAAATGGAATGGTGTGGGGGATGGGAAATATGGAGGGTATGAGTGTTTACGTAAATTGGATTGGAGCGGATGAAAACCAATTAGAAAGCGTTATTTTCTGGTTTATCCTGCCTCTTCTGGCAGCCATGCCGTATGGTGGAATTGCTTTATCAGAAAGAAAAAACAGGTACCAGAACCAGATTCTTATCAGATGTGGGAGAAAACAGGGAGGGATTGCAAGATATCTGGCAGCATTCGTGTCAGGTGGAATGGTGATAACGCTTCCAGTGATATTTAATTTTTTTACTGCGGCGCTATTTATGCCTCTAGAAAATCCTGTTGTCACAAGTGACTGCATCATGATGGAAACCCAGTTCGGTTCACTTTTGGTTTATCAATATCCATTGTTTTTTGTATTACTGGTATTTTTGTTTGTATTTTTATGGGGCGGGACTTTTGGCGCTATGGCGCTGGCTGTAGGACAGTGGATAAAAAACAGGATATTTGTAATTTGTTTCCCATTTGCTTTTTGTCTGCTGATAGAATTTATTTTTGCAACAGGAGTGGTGGTTACATCGCTTGAATGGTCTCCGAGACAGCTATTGCATCTGGTCAGTATACGTGGGACAAGTGGATTTATTATCGTTGGAGAAATTGTCGTATTGCTGGCATTTTCTTTTCTATTATATTGGATAAAGGAAATACAATATGAAGGGATATAGATTACTGACTAGTGATATAAGAGCAGCTATGCAAAAACAAAAGTTTTTTTTGATTGCAGGTGTGATTTTTGCGTTACAGTGGATTTCCGGATATCTGGAAATTTGCAGCGATCCGGTTGGAATAAAATCAAATTTAGAATTCAGCCTGGGAGAGATGTTTTTATATTGCTTTCAAGGAATAGATCCTTTATTAGACACGGATGGAGCTGTTGTGTTGAGACTTCCTATTGGCTGGCTTTCGGTATTTCTGGAAGCACATTTTTCGGTAATTGGATATGCGGAAAATTTTACGCTTTACGGACAGCAATACTTTTTTAGGAGCGGAAATCGGAGCTGGTGGTGGATTTCAAAATGCATATGGAATGTATCGACGACAGTTCTGTACTTCGCTCTGGGGTTTACGGTGTATGGTCTACTAACGTTTTTTAGGGGAGGATCATTAAAGCTTGAGAAAATGGAAGGGTTTCTGCTGTTGATAATTTTGGTATGCATAAGCTGGAATTTATTTCAGATGTATATTTCAATGTATGTTGGGACATTTATAGGTATTTTAATTTCAATTGTAACGCTACTTTCTTCTGTTTTTATTTATTCACCGTTGCTGCCAGGAAACTATTTAATGTATTTGAGAACAGAAAAATTTATGGGAAATGGAATGAAAACGGTTAATGGCTATTATATCGTTTCTCTTCTGACAGTAATAGCTATAGTCGGTGGCATTTTAAAATCCAGACATCTTGATTATTTGGTAGAGGAATAGCTAATGGTTATAAGATTGGAAAAAGCTGGAAAAAAGATTCGAAACAACATAATTCTGGATAATATCAATATGGAATTGAGAAATGGAAGAATTTATGGTTTTCAAGGGATTAATGGCTGTGGAAAAACGATGTTGATGCGTCTGATTTCCGGACTAATGAAGCCAACTTCCGGGAGTGTTATTGTAGATGAAAAGATACTGGGAAAAGACATTGACTTTCCAGAAAAAATGGGACTGCTTCTGGAAAATCCAGCGTTTCTTGAACATTATACCGGTGTGCAGAATTTAAAACTGCTGGCAGGGCTGAAAGAGTATATAGATGAAGAGCAGATATATAGGACGCTCAGAAGGGTTGGGCTAAATCCTAATGATAAAAGAAAATATAAAAAGTATTCTTTGGGAATGAAGCAAAAGCTGGGGATAGCGGCAGCAATTATGGAACAACCGGAGCTGTTGATCCTGGATGAACCGACAAATGCGTTAGATCAGCGGAGTATTGCAAGTATATTAAATATTATTATGGAAGAAAAAAAACGCGGAGCCCTAATTGTTTTGGCATGTCATGACGGATATATATTAGAAAATTTAGCGGATGAAATTTTTACTCTGGAAAATGGACGAATTGTGAATACTTTAAAAAGATAGCAGGATGAGAATATGGTAAGAAAACAAAACAAGAAACGTATTATCTTTCTGGTTCTGGCAATTTTATGGGTTGTCTGGATAATACTGCTGAACGGAATGCTAATTAAAGAAAAAAGTATAATAATTTCTAAGGAGTACAATAATATTGGAGAATGGGTTCCTTTTGGGGATAACTTTTATGGGAAAACTTATTTAAACGGATTGGAATTGCAGGTGAAATCTGTTCATATATATGAACCGGAAGAGTATCTGTGTTCATTAGAAAATATTGGATATATTATGGGTGAAACAGATAACGGAATAAAGAAAAGTATGTATAAAATCTGTGAAATAGAAGTTGGTATA
>DKTR01000044.1:21983-22509 GCA_002473385.1 Lachnospiraceae bacterium UBA7225 | reverse complement strand
GCGTCTGTGAAATAGAAGTTGGTATAAGAAATATTGGGAATCAGACCGGTAAAATTAATTTTTTGTCGATCTGGCTTACGGGCAGAGATTTCTATACTACACCTAACACGCAATGGTTTTCGGCGATTAATGCCTTTGAAGAAAACACTATAGGAATTGAATTGGGGATAAATAAAGAAACTATTTTAAAGGTTCTATACTTGTTTACAACTCATGTATATCGGGATAAGGCAGGACGTAAATTGTCAGAAGAACCGTTATGGCTGGTTCTGACAGCATATCCGGAGCGCGTATTAGCAAGGGTTCAGTGATCAGGCGATTCTATTGTATTTTTTCCTGCAGAACAAGAAAAACCTTTCACCTGTCTGCCCGTTTAAAACCGGATACTCCGCGCTGCAATTTTCTGCAGCAGCGGTTCGCTGTGTGACACGACGATCAGCCCGATTTCCCGTTCTTTTGTCTCTTTCAGCAGGAAGTTCCAGATCTGGCTCTGCGTGATCATGTCCAGCATGGTGCTGATTTCGTC
>DKTR01000044.1:21469-21708 GCA_002473385.1 Lachnospiraceae bacterium UBA7225 | reverse complement strand
GTCCAGCATGGTGCTGATTTCGTCCGCAATCAAAAATCTGGTGTCACGTCCAAGGGCGCGGGCGATGCAGAAGCGCTGCAATTCGCCGCCGGACAGCTCCTGCGGATAGCGGTTCATCCAGTCCTGCTCAATGCCAAGCTCCCGGATAATGCGCTCGTCGATCCCCTGTACGTCCGCCAGTGTGTCCCTCATGCGCAGACGCGGATTCACTGCACGCTCCGGGTGCTGCCAGATCATCT
>DKTR01000044.1:0-21166 GCA_002473385.1 Lachnospiraceae bacterium UBA7225 | reverse complement strand
CTGCCAGATCATCTGCACCGGACAATAGCCCTTCTTCGGCAATGGCTTTCCATCCAGAAGCACCTCTCCAGACTGCGGCTTCAGATAACCCGCCAGAATTTTGCAGAGCGTGGTCTTTCCAAAACCGCTCGGTCCTAAAATTGCCACACACTCGCTGCTGTCTACCTTTAAGGACACATTTTGGAAGACCGTGCCCTCTTTCTCCTCATAAGAAAATGTTAAGTTCTGCCCTTCAAGTATCATACATTTCCTCCTGTTGATGCGGTGCCAGTGATTCCGCCTATATTTTTGCGTGATGCGGTGCCAGTGATTCCGCCTATATTTTTGCGTGATGCGGTGTCAGTGATTCCGCCTATATTTTTGTGTGATATAATGCCAGTGATTCCATCTATGTTTTTGTGTGATGCGGTGCTGGCGCAGTTTCACCATGTATATGATGCGCCTCCACCGCAAGCGGCTCACCTTTATACTGCACGCAGCGCACTGTCGCGCAGCCCACACGCTGCATGGGAATATCACCCTGGCATTTTTCCGAATACATGCTGCAGCGCGGTCCAAACGGGCACCCCTGCGGCATATCCTTCACATAGGGCTGCACACCCGGAAGCGGCACAAAACCATTTTGCGGCATCGCCCTCCACAATGCTTTTGTATATGGGTGACGCAGAGTTTCCTCCGAAGCGAAGTCCGCAACCGGCGCTTCCTCAATCGTGGTACCTGCATAGAATACAGCGACACGGTCCGCCACCTCCAGTGCCAGCTCAATATCATGTGTGATGAGCAGCACTCCATGTCCCTCATCCGCAAAAATGCGGAAATCCTCCATGGATTTCTTTGCCAGTGCCAGATCCATACCCGGTGTCGGCTCATCCGCAATGATCAGCTCCGGCTCATCCATCAGCGCCGATGTCAGCAGCACACGCCGCGTCATTCCGCCGGAGCATTCAAATGGATACTTATTGTCCACGTCCTTTTCTAGACCATAACGCGCAAAAAGTGATCTCTGCCGCTGACGGCGCGCCGCATTTTTCCTGCCCTGGCTCACCTGCTCGCCCACCTTCATCAGCGGATCGAGATAGGTCGTGCTCTGGGGAACAAATGCAATTTTATTTCCTCGAAGCTCCTTCATTTTTTCTGCTGTCAGAAGCTCCCCATCAAAATACATCTGTCCGCTGACTCTCGCATTGTACGGCAGCATACCCAGAATTGCATGTGCCAGCAGACTTTTACCGGAACCGCTGGAGCCGACCACCGCTACAATCTCACCCTCGTGCACAGAGACGGATAATCTGGAGATCACCGGCAGCTCCACCTGGCGGCTGCTGTGATCATTCTCATATTGATAAAAGGAAACCGACAACTCATCGATTTCCAGAATGTGACGTTTTCCTGTACAACTCATAAGTTCCTCCTATGCATGAACGCTGTTTGGATCGAGCAGACTGCGCAGCGCATTGCCGCCGAGATCAAACAATACTACCGTCAGAACCAGCATGATTCCCGGAAACAGCGCCAGCCACCATTTTCCCATAATCAGATAAGTCATACTCTCCGACAGAATCACGCCAATCGCCGGCTGCTCTGAGGAAAGCCCAAAGCCGAGAAACGTAATGCTGGATTCATGCAGAATTGCATGCGGGAACATCAGCACCAGTCCCACCAGGAACTGCGGCAAAAGATGCGGAAGCATATGCTTCACGGCAATTTTCCATTTGCTCTGCCCCAGCTTTTCCGCAATCAGAATGTATTCGCTCTGACGAAGCTGCATTACCTCGGCGCGGATCAGCCTTGCCAGCGATGTCCAGTGCGTCAGCGCCACACCGATAATTACACCCTTCAGCCCCTTGCCGCAGGCGTAGGAGATCAAAATTAACAAAAGAATATGTGGAATACCCATAATTCCGTCAATCACAAAGCTGATTACCGCATCCACTTTTTTTCCAAAAACCGCCGCGGCAATGCCAAGAAGAAGCGCCATCACCGCACTGACACACGCCGCACAGACACCAATCAAAATGCTCATGGAAAGCCCCGTCAGAGTGCGGTACAGCATATCTCTGCCAAGCCAGTCTGTCCCGAATGGATAGGTCAGACATGGCGTCAGATTTTTTCTGGAAAAATCCGTCACCATGGCAGCGTCATGGCACAGAACTCCCGCAACTGCCACACCCGCCAGAAATAGTACCGAAAACACCAGCAGCACTCTGGCCTTTTGTCTCTGGTTTAATTTCATGTCCTGCGTCCTCCTTTCCGTATGCGCGGATCGACCACACCATACAGGAGGTTGGCGATAAAATTCCCAAGAAAAACAATTGCTGCCGTAATCAACGTAATGCCCATCAGAAGCGGCACATCACTGCCGGTGCCCGCCGCAACGGCAGCCTGTCCGAGTCCCGGATAGGAAAATACCTGCTCCACAAGCACTGAGCCGCCAATGATCTCACTGATCGATGCAAACTGCAATGTCAGCGCCGGAAGCAACACATTGCGCAGTGCATGTCTGCGCACGATACTGCCCGCCTTTTCCCCGCGTGCCTGCGCAAACAGCACATAATCACTTTCCATAATATCGATCATTTTTTCCCGCGTATGCAGGGCAACATTGGATATCCCGGTGATGCTTAACGTCAGCGCCGGAAGGATCGCATGGCGCACGCGGTCCAGAAACGTCACGCCGGATGCCTCCATTCCGATCGGCACGCTCAAGCCGATCGGCAGCACCTTCAGCCACACACTGAAAATCAGCAGCAGCAGCAATGCCAGCCAGAAGGCAGGCGTACTTGCAATTACAAGGCAATAACCCTTCACAAGCCGGTCAGCAGGTCTGCCCCGGAAAACCCCGGCAATCACTCCCAGCAAAAATCCGAGCAGGCCGGATATTATCCACGCTATCACCAGCAGAAACAGAGAATTAGACAATTTCACTGCAATCACACTCGTCACCGGCTGACGGTAAAGCAGAGAAGTGCCAAAATCCCCCCGCAGGGCATCCTTCGCCCAATTCAGATATCGCTGGACGGGCGGCTCATCAACACCCCAGTACGAGCGCAGCTTTTCCTTCTGCGCCTCGCTCATACTGCCGAGAGCCGCCTGCCCCACATTTGCCTGCAGCGGATCGATCGGTGACGCAGAGACCAGCGCAAAGGTCGCCACACTCACCGCCGCCAGCAGCAGAATCATTCTGATAAAATTTTTTCCGGCAAATAATAAGTTGTGTTTCATAAAAAATCAATTACTCCCATTCCCACTCATCTACGTTATTTACGATCGACCAGCCATGTCCGTGCGGGTGTATCTTCTGATCTGCTACCGTCAGACCGTCCCGCACAAAATACAGATGATCAATGTTGCAGAGCCAGATCCACGGAATATCTCCGTTCTGGGTGATGCCTGTCTCGCCATCCCACTGTGCTTTTTTCCACAGCTCATAGGCCTCCTCCAGGTCGCCCGCCTGCAGCGCCTCATCCATATAGGAATCCACCGCCTCATTTGCATACGGCGAAAGTTCTGCCAGCCCGCTGTCCGTTGTGTGATAAATGTTATATAGCTCCATGGGCGTATGTGCTCCCCAGCCCCATACGAGGGCATCTGACTGTGCGCGTGTGTATGCGGTATCCCAGCCCACACCCTCGGTTTTCACATCGATGCCAAGCTCTCTGAGCTGGTTTGCGGTATCCTCCGCCAGCGCCTGCCGCACCGAATCGCCGTTGGAGAACATCAGTGTCAGCTCTGCACGCACGCCGTCCTTCTCACGGATACCGTCCGCCCCTTCTGTCCATCCTGCTTCCTCCATCAGCCGTTTCGCCTCATCGAGATCATATTCTGTCACTGCTTCTTCATTATACCATGGCATTTTGTCACATACACTGTACGCTGCCGTGCCATAGCCATTTAAAACATTTGTGATCATCTCTTCGCGGTCAATGGCAAGGTTGATTGCCCGGCGCACATTCACATCACACGTTAATGCATTTCCATATGCAACACCGTCAATCTCCTGCGGCTCGATACAGGGAAGATTAATGCCGCGGTTATCCACCGTTTCGACCCTCAGCAGATCATAACCCTCTATATTCATTTCGCTGTAGGCTGCCGCCGTATGCGCAACATCTGCCTGCCCTGCCATCGCTGCTGCCAGAGCTGCATCCTCCTCCATAAACAGGACGGTCACTTTCTGGATTTTGGGCGCTTCCCCATAATAATCGGGATTTGCCTCAAAAATCACCTGCTGTCCCTGATCCCACTGCTTCATGATGTAACGCCCGGAGCCGATTGGGTTCCATCCATAATTTTCGTCATATGCATGCTCCGGCACTATGCCCACAATCGCCATGGTGTACGGCCAGATGGAATAGGGCGTATTCATATGAAATTCTACTGTTGTATCATCCACCGCAACCGCTTCCTTCAGCATCGTAAAATCATTCACCGAGCTATTGTCCCGGCAGTTGTTGTAGGTAAACGCCACATCCTCCGCCGTCAGAGGCTCGCCATCCGTAAACTTCACATCATCACGGATTTTTACCGTCCAGGTGAGCCCGTCCCCGCTGCAGGAATACTCCGTTGCCAGATCATTTTCAATTGAGAGATCCGTCGTCGTACGCACCAGCGTGCTCTGGATCAGCGGCTCATGCACATGCTCGCCCGCACCCCATCCATACGCCGGATCAAACCCGGATGCCGGCTCCGAAGTGGTCGGCATCGTCACAATCACCGAATTATCCTCCGCATTTGCAAGTGCTGTTGTTCCTGCCATAAGTATAAACGCCGCAGACACTGCACATAATAACCCCATTATTTTTCGTAACTTCATGTTTGCTGTCCCTCCTTAATCAATATCCGTTATGCTATTCCTGCTATTCACAGCAACAGGTAAATCTTTCGCGAAATGTCGACTTTTCACTATAAAACATTATAAGCGCAAACAAATCCCCCCACAAGCCCGGTGGGGGGATAAATTTTGTAACTATTCAGCCATGCGGCAAATACCAGAAATGGATGCTTCATGCTTGCATGTAAGCTTTTCTATTTATTCTATAATCTGTGCGGCGGACTGTGTAAGCTGCTCCTTCGCTCTGCGTATCTCTTCCAGCTCCGATTCGGAAATTTTATCCAGACGGCATTTATTCAGCAGCTTTTGCAGTGAGTTGCAATCGTTCTTAATCTGCTTTTTGTCAGCCTTGTCCAGATTCTTCTTCTCTTCCTTAAGCGCCCGCTGCACCTGCGTCACAAGGCTCTGTGCCTCGCGTGTAAGCTCCATCGCCTCCACACGCACCTGATCCTGTCCGGCATATTCGCTGGCATCACGGATCGCCTGCTCAATTTCTGCCTCCGACATCCTGTCGTTTGCCGTGATCGTGATCGACTGCTCCTTTCCGGTATCCAGATCCTTCGCAGATACCGTCAGGATACCGTTTGTGTCGATATCAAAGGTCACCTCGATCTGCGGCACACCCGCCGGAGCGCGCTTAATCCCTTTCAGGCGGAATTTTCCAATAGTCTTATTATCCTTCGCCATCGGGCGCTCACCCTGGAGCACATGAATTTCTACATCGCGCTGATACGGTGCCGCCGTAGAAAATACTCTCGAAAAGCGCGTCGGCAGCGTAGAATTCCGCTCAATCAGCCGGGTAGCAACCCCGCCCACCGTCTCAATGGAAAGACTAAGCGGAATAACATCCAGAAGCAGCAGATCCTGTCCGGTACCCGTTGTCATCAGCGCATTGCCCTGCAGCGTGCTTCCGAGTATCGCCGCACCCTTTGCCACGCACTCATCGGGATTAATATTCCGGGAAGGTTCCTTTCCCGTCAGGGTACGCACCTTCGCCTGGATTGCCGGAATTCTGGTAGAGCCGCCGACCAGCAGCACTCTGCCAAGCTCGGAAGCAGCAATGCCCGCATCATTCAGCGCATTCTGCACCGGTCCCGCCGTCCGCTCAATCAGATCCCTGATCAGTTCCTCAAACTTTGTGCGCGTAAGCACGGTATCCATATGCACCGGACCTTCCCTGCCCGTCGTGAGATACGGCAATTCAATATGTGCACTATCCGAGGTGGAAAGTGTCTTTTTTGCCTGCTCTGCCGCCTCGGTAACCCTCGTCATCGCCGCAATGTCACGTGTGAGATCAATGTGATGTTCTTCGCGGAAGCTGCGCACCAGCCAGTCACGGATGCGCGCGTCGAAATCGTCGCCGCCCAGGTGATTATCACCCGCTGTCGCAAGCACCTCAATTACGCCCTCGCCAATTTCAATAACGGAAACATCGAATGTGCCTCCGCCCAGATCATAGACCATAACCTTCTGCGGCTCCCCGTGATTCAGCCCATAGGAAAGCGCCGCGCTCGTCGGCTCATTGATGATGCGCTTGACGTTCAGCCCGGCAATACGCCCGGCATCCTTGGTCGCCTGCCGCTGGATATCGTTAAAATATGCCGGAACCGTGATAACCGCCTCCGTCACCGGTTCTCCGATAAAGCTCTCTGCATCTTTTTTGAGCTGCATAAGAATCATAGCGCTGATGGTCTGCGGCTTATATTCTTTACCGTCGATGCGGATACTCCAATCTGTTCCCATATGACGCTTCACGGAGCTGATCGTCCGGTCAGTGTTCGTCACCGCCTGCCTGCGCGCCGCATCCCCGATAATGCGCTCGCCCGCTTTTGAAAATGCCACCACACTCGGCGTCGTCATAGCACCGGAACCCGCCGGAATAATCACCGGCTCCCCGTTTTCCACAACGGATACACAGCTGTTTGTTGTTCCTAAATCTATCCCAATTACTTTGCCCAAAATGATCCTCCTAACCAGACTAATAGCCTTTCTTCACTTTCTAGCAGCACCGGCAAAAGGTACAGAAGAATTGCAGCATACAAAAGCTCATGCACATGCGGCTGAATCCATCCGCATATTTCTGATAATCCTGCCCGTTCTGATTGTAGGTGTCCCCGGTCTGCCGCATGCACTGAAGTGTCTGCCGGTAAACAGTGTTATCCGGTTCTCTCTGCAGCGCCTTCTGAATCTGCTCCACCGCCATAATCGTATTGCCAAGCCCATAATTAGCAAGTGCGCTCAGATAATACCACCTTGCATTCCGATTTGCACTGACAATGCTGTTCAGTGTCTGATTGGCATAGCTGTATTGTTTCATATTGATAAAATCAATTGCCTGACGAATGTCAGCGCTGTCCTGCGGCTGCGCACCCGGGCGCGGCATTTCCCTGGTCTGCCCAAAACCAAACAGATCGTCAAAGTCAAAACCGCCAAATCCGCCGTAGCCGCCATAGCCGCCCTGCTGCCTGCCATAGCCGCCGGAGCCATTTCCATAGCCGCCATAGCTGCCGGAGCCACCATAACTGCCAGAGCCGCCGTAATTTCCGGAGCTGCCATAACCTCCGGAACTGCCATATCCTCCGGAGCCGCCATAATTTCCGGAGCTGCCATATCCTCCAGAGCCGCCATACGGATTACCGTAGGAGCTTCCGGGTCCGCGCGATTGCTGCCGGTTCTGATATTTCTCCGGATTATTCAACATATCATATGCTTCATTTACCTCATTCATCTTCTCTGCAGCCTTCGGGTCGTCCGGATGCAGGTCCGGATGGTACTCCTTCGCCTTTTTGCGGTACGCCCGCTTTATTTCATCCTTCGTCGCATCCCTTGACACGCCGAGTACCTTATATGGATCGTCAATCATGGGATTTCTCCTTTCCCAATATCCTTGCGTAGTATTGCTGCCATACTCCGCCGTATAAAATATTTTTCAGCAGGTGCTCATCCTGCACCAGCGGCAGCTTCTCAAATTGATGAGTGGCATTGCCAATCGCCATCGTCAGCGTTGCTTCCATCTCCTCCGGTTTTTTCTGCATGCCAACCAGCGGATTATAATTCTTCTTTTTCAGATCTTTTTTGTAATCCATCACGGCATCCATCAGATAGATAAAACGTCCCAGTTCATATCCGAAGGCACGCAGGCTGTTGCTCCAGAAATCCTCTTCGTATACAAAAAGCTCCGAAAGCATTTTTCCTGAACAGTTCACCGCTTCATCCGGCATACAGGTGTGAGATTTTTCAATCGCGCTCAGTTCCTTGATACTGTTTGCCACCATATGGCTCTGCCTGGGATACTGCTTTACGATTTTATGGAAACTATCCTCCATTATTTTGGCATAACGGTATTTCAGGTGACTGCGCTCATCCTCCCAGTCATCCAGACATTTATGATAAGATAAAAGCACCGTCATATCCGCAGCATACTCTGTGAATTTATTTTCCACAGCCATCCTTTTGCGGGTTGGATGAACTGCACAGCGAAAGCTCTGCTCCTTTTCCGCCGGTTCATACAGAGAAGAAAGAAACAGTATCAGAAACGTCATGTCATAATTCAGGCTCATCCGCTCCATCTGTCCAAACCGGTCTCCCAGGCTTTTGCAAAGACCGCAATATATCTTCTGATACCGGTCCAGCTCTTCCTGTGAAAGTCCTTTCCTATTGCAAATGATATATCCAAACATCTCTCCTGCTCCTTATTTATAGTCCATTACAGATAATTGTACCTTTCACAGAAAATAAGTCAACGGCTTTTATGCTTTTTTTATGGATGGGGATAATTTTTTATAAATCCGCAACACAATCCGCCTCTCCTGCCTGCCCAAATATCACATAATCAAAGCCTCCGCTGCAAGCACGGCTCCTGGCTCATTGCCCGCGGGAATAAAAGAAAATGGCAGGGTTTCTATCGTCCTCAGGTTCTCATCCGAGTGCTCTACCTCACGGGAATAACGGTATACTACATCAATCACATCCTCTTCATCCAGCAGCCGCCCGTTTTTCAGCCAGCGCGCTTTCAGTATCTCCTCGATCACCTCCGCACCCAGCAGCGCCATTTTCATCTTGGGAAGCACCTGTCCGTCATAGACTGCCCCGCAAAAATAAGTGCTCACAAAATATACCAGAAGCTGCTCCTTCTGGATTGCCCAGACCGGGTAACTTTTCGCAAGCCAGCTCTGAAATTCTGCCGTAATCTGCGCATATTCCTGCGCCGTATAACCCAGAAATAAAAGCTGCTCCACCTCTAATAGCTGTACGTCCCACTCCTGACGGAGCAATTCCAGCTTAAAAAGCCCCCGGAAGTTCTCTTTTGCCGCTATGAATCTGCCCTCTGCGTCCGCCCGTTCCTCACACATTGTTTCTTCCGCAAACCTTATCGCCGTCTTCCGCTGATATTTCTCCAGCACTTCCCGGCAGGCAAACATTTCTCCACGGTTGATACGTCTTTGCATGTCATGTGCAATCCCGTAGACCAGCCGCTCCCGTACTTCAATCGAAAGCGTGCGGTCCTGCAGAATCCGCAAAATCACGTCACGTGCATCACACAACACAGAATAAAGCAGTTCGTCAAAATCCTCATAGGTTTCCTGCTGCGCTGTCTCTGCCACCTGGAATGTCACAGGAGCTGTATGCTGCATCAGTATTTTTGCGACCTCCGGACACGACAAAGACAGCGTGATTTCCCGCACCCCTTCGAATTCCTCGATATGCCGCGGATAGCGCCTGCAGGTTCTGCAAAGATTACGCTGTCCAAGCGCTGTGTAGAGATCGCACAAATTTTTTTCATTCAAAAATGCGCAGCGCTTCTCTTCCTTTTGATGAAACACCTGGTTCTTCCAGTCAATCCCGCGGCGGAGCCGTTTCCGGAATTCTCCCTTAAAAGTCTTATATTTTTTAAGTGATTTTTTATCAACTACAATCTGCCAGCCCGCACAGCAGGTATCCTCACAGGCATCGGCAGTACAATGAAATTTCGTGTAATAATCCGGTCTGGTGTATAGCATCTTTTTCCTCCTGAAAGCTTTTATTCACCGTTTGTTTTAGTATTATATCACATAAAAATGGAGCTGTCACACTAAATAAATTAGTGTGGCAGCTCCATGTAATCTCACTCAAAGTCTGCATGTCTTGCAAACATCTGTCCGGAATCCTGTCCGGTGCGTTCCATTAATTCCAGGACGATAGTATCAAACAACAGGAAACAGAGCTGTTCGAATGCAGAACCCATCGGCTGAAAGGAGACGTCTCCTGTTCCCGCATTTTTCAGCTTTGGTGATGAACCGGGCAGCACTACCGTGCTGTCAGCGAGAACGCCGATGCTGGACTTATCATCCATAGTAACAAGAGCGATCCTCACGCCGGAGAGTTTCGATTTTTTTGCAATCGACAGGAGGCTGTCTGTTTCCCCGGATCCTGACGCGATGATCACAAGATCTCCCTCGGCGGAATGCGGGCTTGAAATTTCTCCGACCACACTGACCGAATATCCCAGATGCATCAGCCGGTTTGCGAAGCCCCGGATCACCATGCCCGATCTGCCTGCCCCGGCAAGGAAAATGTGATTTGCATTCTGTATCAGATCGCACAGATCAGCAAGCTGCTCCTCCGATATCTTTTCACTGTTTGTATGTAACTCTTCCAATATATCTTCCAGATATTCCTTTGCTCTCATCTTTTATGCTTTCTCTCTTTTCATAAATACTGCCAGCGGATTCCCGTTGGAACGAATAAAGTCGATATAAACTGCAAGCAGGATAACGATGCCCTGTACCACATACTGCCAGGAGGAATCAATTCCGAGCAGGTTCATGCCGTTGTTCAATACTCCGATGATAATAACGCCGATAACGGTTCCGGAAATACTGCCTTTTCCACCGCTCATGCTCGTGCCGCCAAGTACAACCGCCGCGATCGCATCCATCTCCGCGCTCTGCCCCATTACCATCGTCGCCGAGAAAGTTCTGCCAACTGTCAGAACGCCTGCCAGCGATGCAAGAAAGCCGCTGAATATAAAGACAAAGAGCGTTACTTTTTTCGTATTAATACCGGCATACTGCGCTGCCGTCTTGTTTCCGCCGGTAGCGTAAATATGCTTGCCGAGCTGTGTTCTGTTCAGAATAAAGGAGCACAGCAGAATAATCAGGACAATCAAATACAACTGTACCGGAATACCGAAAATTTTTCCTTTTCCCCAGAAGGTATATGCAGGCTGCATTACGGAAATTGTCTGCGCATTCGTATAAATACGGGCAATGCCGCGTCCGATATTCATGGTTGCCAGCGTTACGATAAATGCCGGAATGGTCGTTGTGGAAACGATCAGACCATTTAACAGCCCCACCAGGCATCCGAAGAAAACACCAATGAGAATACTCACAGCTACCGGCAGCCCGTTCCAGGTTGCCATCCCAGCGCTGATACATCCGGACACTGCGATCACGGAACCTACCGAAAGATCAATTCCGCCCAGAAGGATGATGAATGTCATGCCGCAGGCGAGAAACAGATTAATACAAATCTGCCTTACAACGTTAAAAAAGTTTGTTACAGTGGCGAAGCTGTCTGTCGCAAAGGAAAGGCCCACGCACAGAATCACCAGACCGACAATAATACCAATATTTTCTTTTAACATACGGACTACTGCAAGTCCCGAATTATCTTTTTTATTCATGATGCCCTCCCACTAAATATCCTTTGTCGCCAGCGACATAATTGATTCCTGCGAAAATTCTTCTCTGTTTATAATTCCAGCCGTTTTACCCTGATTCATAACAACAATCCTGTCACACATGTTTATCAGTTCCGGCAGCTCCGAAGAGATAAAGATGATAGATAATCCCTCCGCAGTCAGCCTGTTCATCAGATGATAAATGTCCGATTTGGTTTTTACGTCGATGCCTCTCGTCGGTTCATCCAGGATCAGAATTCTCCTGGTTGCCAAAAGCCAGCGGCTTATGATGATTTTCTGCTGGTTTCCGCCGCTCAGGCGCTCTATCGGCTGATCAAGATCTGCATATTTCGTTTTCATGACATCGTCGACGTATTTTCTGGTCAGCTCGATTTCCTTTTTGTAATCATAGCCGCCATGCTTCATAAACTCTCCAAGCACCTCGATCGACGTGTTAAATTTGATTCCCTTGATTGCAAAAATGCCTTCCTTTTTCCGGTCCTCCGGCACGAGCCCGATCCCATATTTCATCGCTGTCTTTACGTCCGGTATCTGTATCTCTTTTCCGTCCATATAAATATGTCCGCCGCTCTTTTTTCTGAGACCGAAAATAGTCGTCATCGTCTCCGTCCGCCCGGAGCCAACCAGCCCCGCAAAACCAAGGATTTCGCCTTTATGAAGCTCGAAAGAAGCGTCCCGCACCTGCACTCCCGATGCCAGATGCTCTGCCTTCAGAATCACCTCTTCTTTCACGTGATTCTCTTTCTCATAGAGGTCTCCCAGCGGTCGGCCAACCATCAGAGAGATCAGACGGTCATGCTCCGTTTCCTTCGTAACCACCGTTTCGACATATTCTCCGTCACGCATGACAGTGATCCGGTCTGCGATTTCATCAAGCTCAGACATCCGGTGACTGATATAGATGATACCGACATTGTTTTCCTTCAGTTTGCGTATTACCCGGAACAGCACATCTACCTCATTATCAGTCAAAGAGGACGTCGGCTCATCCATAACAATAATTTTGCTTCCGAAGGAAACCGCTTTGGTAATTTCAATCATCTGCTGCTGGGCAATGTTCAGCTTTCCCACCAGATCTGTCGGATGCAGATTCAGTTCCATATCCGCAAGGAACTTTTCCGTATCCTGCTGCATTTTCTTTTTATCTACGATTCCCGCGGCATTTCTTGGCTCCTGCCCGAGGAAGATGTTTTCCGCGATCGTCATATACGGAATCAGCATCAGCTCCTGATGTATTACCCGGATTCCGTTCTTTTTCGCACTCTCTACATCTGTGATATCCACTTTTTTACCTTCTACGTAAATCGTGCCGCTGTCTCTTGTGTAAGCGCCGCCCAATATTTTGATCAGGGTAGACTTTCCGGCGCCATTTTCTCCCAGGAGGGCATGTACCTCTCCCGCCCTGACCTCCAGCTTTATGTTTTTCAGAACATGCACATCCCCAAAGGATTTATTGATGTCCTCCATGCGAAGCAATACCTGTTCCATACCGTCTTCTCCTTACTGCTTATTCTGAATGGATCCCGCCCTGCGCCTCCCTGCGCGATGCTTTTTACTCACGGGAAGACCAGAAGCCTTCCCGTGGGATAAAGGGATGATGACTTACTGCCAGCCATCCTTATACTCGTCTACATTTGTGATATCGATAGTAAATACCGGAACGTCGATCGTCTTTTCCTCAAGCTCCTCACCTGCCAGAATCTTTGCCGCTGTTTCATAGCAGGTTTTGCCCATCTGGATCGGAGACTGTGCCGCGGACATTTTGTAAATGCCATCCTCTGCGATTACAGTCTTTGCCTCCGGATTTCCGTCTACACCGTAAATGGCAACATTTGCATCTGCGATCGAGCATGCCGCATAAGCTCCCATTCCTGCCTGGTCATTGATAGAGAAGATTGCAACAAGATCCGGGTGTGCCTGCAGAATATCACTGGTAATTTCCTGTCCCTTTTCAATCGTTCCTTCTGCATCAAAAGTCGCTGCCACCTCAAAGCCATGTCCCTCGATTGTTTCCAGGAAGCCCTGCTCACGATCCATACATGCACTGTTTGCTGGATAATTGAGAACGGCGATCTCGCCTCCGTCCGGGAAATCTTTAATCATTGCCTCTGCACACAGCACGCCCGCCTCTTTATTATCTGTAGCAACGTAAGCATCTACCAGATCCAGATTTGCTACTGCCGAGTCAAAATTGATAACCGGGATTCCCGCCTCGTCCAGCAGCTCTAATGCCGGTGCGATAGCGTCTCTGTCTACCGGATTCAGGAAAACAGCGTCAACACCTTTCGTAATAAAATCCTCCACGATCTGGATCTGCTTTGCGCTGTCCTGTTCGCCGTTTACCACGGTAACACTGTTTCCGTCCGCTTCTGCCGCTTCCTGGATAGAGGATGCGATCGTCTTAAAGAAATCAGACTCTGTCCAGTAAGTGATTCCAAAAGTAAGCCCTCCGTCCTTTACATCCGTTCCCTCTGCCATTGCCGCCGTACCAAAGGCTGCCGCTGCCATTGCCGCTGTCATAAAAATACCTGTTGCTTTTTTCATTGTCTTTTTCATTTTGATTTCCTCCATTTTTTATTTTATTCTTTCATATCCGGCGTTTTGCCGTCCAGTCTTCTACAAGGCTGCCTTAACCTGCTAACTGATAGTTTCTGATATTGTCCTCCAATATCCCCTGAAACAACGCTTTTCCTACCACTACTATGTTTGCACCTGCACCCAGCACCTCTGTCAGATGGGTCAGGGTTATATCACCGTCAACCTCAATATCAATATTTCGTTCAAGCTGTTTAATATAGCTGTGGGCTGCCCGGATCTTTTCCAGCGTGTCTGCAATAAATTTCTGACCCTTCATGCCCGGCTGGACAGTCATGAATTGCAATACCTGTATCCGCTCCCAGAGATCAGATACCAGACATTCCAGACCCGTTTCCGGCTTTAATACAATGCCCGCCTTTTTTCCGCAGGAATGTATTTCATCCAGAACCTCCTGCACACTCTCACAGGATTCATAGTGTACTGTGAGAATGTCTGCTCCGGCTTCCGCAAATGCCCCGATAAAACGTATCGGCTCCCCGATCATCAGATGTACATCCAGCTCCATGTTTGTATGTTCACGAAGACTTTTTACAAAATCCGGTCCGAACGATAAATTCGGAACAAAATTTCCATCCATGATATCCACATGCAGTCTTTTGACATTCATCCTCTCCAGAGTAGCCATCTGCTCTTTCAGATTCATGTAGTCCGCTGCATATATGGAAGGTGACAGCACATACATTTTTCTTCCCTCCTTTCTTTTTACTCCATTTTTTCGTTGCTGTTTATGAAGTTTTTCTTTATGTCCTTATTATATTTTTTACGGCCCATGAAGTAAATATGGCAGGATTTTTTCGTTAAAATTCACGATTTAAGCGGTTTTTTTTATTTTTCACCGTCCCATGTATTGTGCTTTTTTCCCAAAACGGTTTTAAATACCGCTCCAAAATGAAGTGAGTATCACTTGATTTTACTTCATTTCAGCCCGCGCACAAAGCCGCGGCGTCACAGGAATTCTTTGCAAAAAAAGACCGCCGCATATATGCGGCAGCCCCCACTTTACAGCACATCGTCCTCTTTTACGCCAGATTAAACAGGTCGTCAAAATCGCTCTTCAGATGCTCATAAATCTGATTATATATTTTATGGTATTTCTGATATACCTCTCTTTCCGCCTGCACCGGATGTGTCACGCCGGAAATTCCCGCCATGTTTTTTGCCGCTGTGCGGATATCGTCAAAAATTCCCGTTCCGACACCTGCCAGAAGCGCAACGCCATATGCCGGACCTTCCTCCTGGCACAGAGTCAGTACATCACATCCATACAGATCCGCCATAATCTGCCTCCATACAGGATTACGGCTTCCTCCGCCGCAGACGCGCATCTCCTTCACCTCTACTCCAAGATTTTTCAGAATATCGTTGCAGTCCGCCAGGGAATACGTAATTCCCTCCATAATTGCCCGCAGCATATGCGCGTCCCCGTGGACTGTATTCAGACCCACAAACGCACCTCTGCATTTGGGATTCATATGCGGCGTCCGCTCTCCCATCAGAAATGGGAGATAAATCAGCCGCTCACTGCCCGGCTCAATCCTGCCCACTTTTTCATTGATCAGCTCAAAAACTTTCTTCCCGCTTTCTGCCGCCTCTTCCTTCAGCGCATGACAGAATTTTTCCTTGAACCATTCCACAGAAAGTCCGGCAGCCTGCGGTCCTCCCATGGTAAACCATGCCCCCGGCACTGAGCTGCAGCACAGGTGAAGCCCGCCCTCCGGAATCGGCGTATAATGATCCATCGCTGTGTACACGACAGCAGATGTTCCGATTGTAGTAAACGCATCCCCGTCCATTACCACTCCGCTGCCAAGCGCAGCGCCGGCATTGTCCGCAGAGCCTCCGACCACGGCGCATTTCACAGACAGACCGCATTCCCTGGCAATTTCCGGTTTCAGATAGCCGGTAATCTCCTGCGATTCATAAACATTTGCCAGCAGCCCTTCGTCTATTTCCAGCGCCTCCAGCACTTCCTTTGACCAGCAGCGGTGCTCTACATCCAGAAGCTGCATCCCGGAGGCATCCGATACCTCCGTCGCAAATTCCCCTGTCAGGCAATATCGTACATAATCCTTCGGAAGCAGAATATGCCTGCACCTGTCATAGTTTTCTTTTTCATGTCTGCGTACCCAGAGAAGCTTCGCCGCCGTCCATGCCGCAATCGGTGGATTTGCCGTAATCTCCAGCCACTTCTCATACGGGAGACATCGGCGCATTTCTTCGAGCTGCTCATGAGAGCGCTGATCGCACCAGATAATAGAGCTGCGTATCAGCCTTCCATTTTCATCCAGCATGACAAGACCGTGCATCTGACCGGACAGCCCGATTCCCTTCACGGCATTCCCGTCTATTCCTGCGTCAGCAATGACCTTCTTTATCGTTTCCACAGACGCACGCACCCAGTCCTCAGGATTCTGCTCCGCCCATCCGTTCTGCGGCTGTTCCATGGGATACGCCATTGATGCCTGTGCCAGCACCTTTCCCTGTTCGTCCATCAAAATCGTTTTTGTCGCACTTGTTCCGATATCAATCCCAATAAGATAACGCATGATAACCTCCCTCATTTTATTTTGTTAAAATCAATTGCTATCTGGCTCCTCTTCAGTGATTTCGCATAATCAGATTTCTTCTGATTAATATAGCCCAGATACAAAACATCCAGAATAAACTGATCTGCCACGCGCCTGGTCACCTTGTCTCTTCCGACGGAAAGATCACTAATACCAATATACAGAGGAATATCCGTATACTTCAAAAGTGGTGTTTTGTTCATCTTTGTGATGCAGATCGTTGTCGCCCCTCTCTTCTTTGCGATTGCCATGGCCTGGACCACATTCCGGGAGCGGCCTTCATAAGAGACTGCCAGCGCCACATCACCCGGACCCATATTATTCGCTCTGGTAAACTGCATCATAATATCACTTTCTGCAGAGGATGCAATCCCAAGCCTGCAAAATTTCATAAACGCAAACTGGCATGCCGCAAAGGCATCCCCCACACCAAAAAAGTGAATGGATTTTGCTTCTTTTAACGCATCAACCGCTTTCTGATAATTTTCATCCGCCATCGCCATCGTATTCTGGAGCGTCTGCATATTACTGATAAATACTTTCTTAATGATATCCTTCATGGAATCACTGTCACCCAAGTTTTCATCGTAGGGATCGTCCGGTTTCTCCGTTTCTACCGCTGCAATAATGCAGGCATGCTTCAAGTCACTATATCCATGATAACCCAGCCGTTTACAAAACCGTATGATAGAGGCATCGCTGCTGCCGGTTTCCCGCGCAGCTTTTGCCAGCGTCATATTGGAAATTGCCTCCGGATTTTCAACCAGCGCCTCTGCGAATGTTTTTTCCGCTCTGGGCAGTCCCGGCATCAGCAAATTGATTTTTACCAATAGATCATTCATTCTGTCCCTCCATTTCTATTTTATAAAAATGAAGTTTCACTTCGCTTCATAATTATAAAACTACGTATACTATGAAGTAAATATACAACAACCATTTTGTAGTTTTCAACAATAATGTCGTATTTTTTTATGGCAGCATGGGTTTGTACTTTGTTGATATTGTTGCAGCCTCCGGCAGGCTCACTTCATGCTGAAGTAATTTCTGATTATATTTGCTTCGGAGCAGACGCATGTTTTTCCCTGGCAGATACATATTTCCCCGTACTCCGGGCAGAATAACACTGACAATTAATTCAGCGTGAAACATTTCTCATAATGTTTCAGTCCAAATTTCACAGATAAAAATGTATGGAAGGATGGATAACCCATGGAAAAAAAAGAAAACCAGGATACGATCTGCCTGCTGCAGGAATGTAATGCAGGCACGAAAATGGCAGTATCTTCTATTGATGATGTGATGGATAAGATAAAGGATTCTGATATGAGAAAACTGCTGTCAGAAAGTAAAAGCCATCACGAAAAATTATGTGATGACATCCATACTCTTCTTCTGCAGCATCACAGTGAAGAAAAAGAGCCCGGAAGTATTGCCAAAGGCATGGCATGGCTGAAAACCAGCATGAAACTTGGCATGGAAGAAAGTGACGCAACCGTTGCTGATTTAATAACGGACGGCTGCAATATGGGAATTAAAACGCTCCATAAATATTTAAATCAATATACGGCGGCAGATCATTCCTCCAAAGATATTTGTAACCGTCTGATCGATATAGAAGAAAAACTCTGCCGGGATCTGAAAAGTTACTTGTAAAACAATGCCGGACAGTCGTTTGCTGCCCGGCATTCCTGCTTCATCCTGTTTCATTTTCTTCCTGTGTTTCGTTTCCTTCCCGTGTTTCCTTTTCTTCCTGCGTTTCCTTTTTTACACCTACAGCGTATTTGCCCGGTCGATTACCCTCTGCTTGAAATTGATTACCTGGTGTTCATATTCCTCATCCATAAATTTAGAAGTAATCATGAAGTCCGCAGTCGCACGGTTATTGGCAATCGGAATATCATAAACCTGTGCAATACGCAGCAGCGCTTTTACATCCGGATCATGCGGCTGTGCTTCCAGCGGATCGGAAAAGAAAATCACAAAATCAATATTACCCTCTACAATCTTCGCGCCGATCTGCTGGTCTCCGCCCAGAGGTCCGCTGTTATAGCCCTTTACCGGAAGATCTGTGTACTCGGAAATCATCCGCGCTGTCGTTCCGGTACCGCACAGAAAATGATTCTGCAAAATACTCTTATTCTTTTTGCACCATTCGATCAGTTCCATCTTTTTGCCGTCATGCGCGATCAACGCGATCCGTTTTTTCTTTCCTATCGTAAATGTAATATATTGATTATCCATATGTCTTACCTCCTGAACTCTATGTTTTCCTGCTAAACTCTGTATTAGCTTGCTGAACTCTGTGTTATCTTACTGATCTCTATGTTATCTTACTGAACTCTGTGTTATCTTGCTGATCTCTATGTTATCTTGCTGCAGCGAAATTTCCATCAGCCCGGCAGAACCAGACTGTCTCATAACATTCTCTATTGTACACGGATAGCAATATAAAAACAACCAGATTAATGTGAAAATTTTGTAAATTTGTTTTTACATTCCTGCACATATAGTCAAATGAGGTTTGACCAATTTTGCAGGACAGGCTATAATGATGTCACATCTTATGCCGGCACAGATACGCCATAACGCAAAAGATTTTGTTACTGCGCATAAACATAACACTACAGATTAAGCTGCGGGGGATATAATATGGAACAGAAAATATCAAATTATGAGAAATGGTGTGAGGAATGGAGCAGGCGTTTTTTAACGCTGGATCAGGCACAGCTTCAGAAAACACTGCCGGAATTAAAAGAAGAAGGCAATTATCTCACTCTCTTTCACTTTAAGAAAAAATATGGCATTCACCGGCAGACCGGAAAAATCATTCTTATGACACAGCCGGGGCATGCCGCCTGCACAGAAACTCCCGCGCAGCAGCCGGTTTCCACGAATATCCGTCTCAATATTTATACACTGCTCTGGTACGCAAAACCCACGGCAAGGTACCAGAATCATTGGGTGACTTTTGCAGATTTAAAAGATGCGCGTCCTTTCGCGCCCGCTTTTCAGAAGGGTGTGCTTCAGACATTTGCCAGTACCTTTACCGGACATCTGGATAAACTGGCTGCTGCCTGCACAGCGCTCGGCGGACAGAAGCTCCCACACTCTGACGCCGGATATCAGATCAATGCGTTTGGCTGCATCCCGGTACGTTTTCTTTTCTGGGAAGGCGACGACGAATTTCCGGCACAGGCAAACATGCTCTTTGATGTCAGCGCAACAGATTATATTCATGTCGAAAGTGTCGTAACCATTGCCTCCGCCGGACTTGAGGCACTTGCTGAAGCAGCCGGTCTTCCCATATGTGCCGGCGGTTTCCAGACACAGTGAACTGTCCGTTTTTCCCGGCAGTAAATTCTGTTTTCCGCCGGGCGAAAATGAAACGTGTACTTTTCACACAGTTTTTTTCAGCCCTTCACCATCAAATGCCGGTATAAAGCTCTCCTTCGCCGTTTCTCCCTCCTGGATAAACGCGTTTTCCACGCCGAGGGAGATGGCGTAGTTCAGCAGGCGTTCATACTCCCGTTTTGTCACTTTGCGGTTCAGCTCCGGCAGCTTTTCCACCTGCGCAAGTGGCGTATACTGGTTCATAAGGCTTAAATACACCCGGTTCCCATATGCCTCAAATACATATTTCACCACTGCCTTACCATTTTTTATGTGATTTGGCAGGAGCAGATGACGGACGATCACTCCCTTCTGCATCATGCCCTCTTCATCAAACACCGGGCTGCCCTGCTGCCTCACCATTTCGGCAAGCGCCGCTTTTGCCACCTGCGGATAGTCCTGTGCATGCGACAATCTCCCGGCGAGCTCCGGCTCCATATACTTAAAATCTGTCAGATAGATATCCACAATTCCTTCCAGCATAGCCAGTGTTTCCACTTTTTCATAGCCGCCGCAGTTATAAACAACCGGCACCTCCAGCCCCTCTGCGCGCGCCTTTTTTACTGCCCGGAGAATTTCCGGCGTGTAATGGGTCGGTGTAACCAGATTAATATTCGCCGCTCCCTTTTCCTGAAGCTCCAGAAAAATCTCTGCCAGACGTTCTTCAGAAATTTCCATGCCTGCCGCCGCATCCGCAATCACTGCATTCTGGCAATATACGCAGCGCAGGGAGCACCCGGAAAAAAAGACCGTCCCCGATCCACGTTCTCCGGAAATACACGGCTCCTCCCACATATGAAGTCCTGCCCGCGCTGCGAGAATTCCTTTTCCCGCTACACCGCAGAATCCCTTTTTCCCTGCTGCCCGGTCTGCACCGCACTCCCGCGGGCACAACCTGCACCCTCCCTGTTCCATCTTCTTTTCCCCTTCTTACTCATTAATTTCTTCTAGTGTAACAGAAATTCTGTTCTTTGTCTGCGTCATATTCGTTCTTTGAAAATATTTGACAAATCCCGCTTATCCTTATATGATGATACCAGGGTCAAAAGGTCATGCGTTTCATGCTTGCATGAAAAAGCATGACTTTGGGACCCG
>DKTR01000051.1 GCA_002473385.1 Lachnospiraceae bacterium UBA7225 | reverse complement strand
TCGTCAATAGTGAGTGCTAATAAAATTGTGAAAATTCTGTGAACATTTAAAAGCCTACCCGGTTTTCCGAATAGGCTTTCCCAAATCTCTTTTATTTTTACCTTTTATCATAATCTACAAATTCCAGGCTGACCACGCCGATCAGCACATACAATGCCGCAAAGGCTGCCAGCACTGCCCATTCCCTGAGAATATTGTTTACCCTGTAGTCGTAGTCTTCTATCTGCAGATACTGAGCGGTGTATTCTTCAAGCAATTCTCTGTTTTCATCTCCCAGCACGTCGTACAGCTCCTTCACCGCCGGAATACTCTGCATCATCTGAAGCTCCCTGATAACCAGCGTGGAAGGCAGGGCATTGTAGTTGGATTCCGTGCACACCGCATAAATGCCCCATTTGCTGATGGTAGCATTGGAGAGCTTCTCCGGAATGCCGTGCAGCGGAAATGCCACGCCCGCAAACACAAGCTGAACGATCAGCAGAAACGGCATTACTGTCATAGCCGAGGTAGTTGTGCGTACAATGCAGGATACCATCAGCGCCATCATGTCGGACGCATAGGTGATTAAAAACAGTGTGATCATCATATCCGGCACAAAGCTGCCTGTCACCAGACCTTCCGTCGGGAATATCATTCCGGCGAACCAGTAGACTGCCAGCGTAATCATCACCTGCAGGATGCAGAGGAACGCCTGGTAAATCATGTGCGCTGCGATGTAGGATGTAATATGCAGACCCGCACGGTGCTCGCGCTTGATAATAGCACGTTCACGGCAGACCGACTGGATAGAATTGAAAAATCCGTTCCAGATACAGCAGCAGACAAACGCCAGCGAGCCAAGCTTCGTTCCTTCCATATTGATAAACATATTTTTACCGACCACGTATGCCACCATAAAAGCGATCAGCGCCGACATCGGCAATACCTTCCAGTCTTTTTCATGGATAAAGATGCGGAACAGCTTGCCCAGATAAATGCGCGTCTGACCCAGTCTTCCGGCATGGCGGTTTTTATCAAATATCGTTTCTGTGATATTCATCATGCATCCTCCCCGTCAGTAAGCTTACGGAATTTTTCAATATATTCATCCGCAAGTCCCTCGCCGCCTTCTTCCTTATTGTTGATCAGAAGAAGGATTTCTTCCATTGTCTCTTTTCCGAAAAACGTCCGCGCTTCTGTAACCGGACCATAATAGGCGAGATGACCGACATGATCCGATGTGCCCTTTGCCAGTACGATCACCTTATCAAACAGATCGATCACGCGGTCGGGTGTGTGCGTAATCACCATAACGATCTTCTGGTCATCGGCAATACTGCGCAGATATTCCATCAGCTCTCTTGCCATTACACCATCCAGACCGGAATCCGGCTCGTCCAGAATAAACAGATCCGGACTTGCCACGAATTCCACCGCAATCGACAGGCGCTTGCGCTGTCCGCCGGAAAGCTTGCCAACAAGCTCATCACATTCATTCTCCAGACCAAACATTTTCAGAAGCTCCTGCACCCGCGCCTGCTTCTGATGAACGGAATAACGCACAGGCATTCTCATTTCCGCCGCATTCATCAGTGTCATGTATACGGTATCGTCCGTCCGCAGAAGGTCCTGCTGCGGCACCATTCCAATATTGTACTTGAGCTGGTTGTAGTTGCGGTAAATATTCTTATCCCCCTCAAGAATTGTCGCCTTTGCTTTTTCATAGCCTGTAACGGCATTGACAAACGTTGTCTTTCCGGCCCCGGAGCCGCCCAGAAGAAGCACCATCTCCCCCGGATAGATCGTGAGATCAATGTCCTCCAGCAGCGTATGCTTTTTGAAAAGCTGCCACACACTGCGTTCCTCGATGTGGATAGACAGCTTATTGTCCGTATACTGGCGATGACTGTATTTAAGCTGATTTCCGGTAAACTGGAATTTTGTGTTGCCAATGCAGATCTCATCACCTTCAGAGAGCTGTGTATCCGCCTCAATCTTCGTACCATTCACCATGACGCCAAACATCGTACTGGTGTCTGAGACCGTCCACCTGCCGTCCCGGAAGCGCAGCATCGCATAGTGACCGGGTATTTCACGCGGATCGGAAACAGCTTCCTCGCCCTTCGCCTCTTCAAACCGGCTGATGTAGATTTCCTCATCCTTTGGCTCCAGTTTCAGATAACGCCATTCTGCCGTTTTCTTCTCCATGTCCTTTGTTTCTTCCATATATCTGTTGCCTCCCGAAAAGCTACTATGAATGTGTTACCGAATTCAGTGTAATTCCGTACTTGTCAAGGATAAGCTTCATCTGCCTTGTCATCTTTCTTCCAAGCAGCGACTTATCACCCTCATTACACTCCGCAGACAGCTTAATCCTGATATTGCTGCCGCTTAAAGAGTAAACGCCGTTGTAGACCGGACCGGCCAGAATCTCCGGCAGACGTGTTTTCAGTTCCGGCAGTTCTGTCTTCAGAATATCCTCAATATGCTCCAGTGTCATTTCCTCGTTGGTCGCAATATCCAGTTCACAGTAACAGATCGAATTGTTCTTTGTCATATTGATAACGCCGCTGACCGCACTGTTGCTGATGATTTTTACGTTCTCATTGGAATCGACGATCTTTGTGGTGCGCACGCCGATTTCCTGCACAGTTCCGCGCCAGTCACCGATGGTGACGATATCGCCCACCTGGAACTCACCCTCAAAAATGATGAACAGACCAGCCAGAATATCAGATACCAGCTTCTGCGCACCAAGACCAATTACCAGAGATAAAATTCCGGCAGAGGCGAGCAGTGTCTGCGTATCTACACCGAACAGCGCAAAGCAGTAATACATCATGGCAATTACAAACAAATACTTCACAAAATTGCGCACCAGATGGCACATCGTCGCTCCCCTGGCGTTCATTGCCCGTGAAAGGAGCTGTAAAATCTCCTGCAGAACCAGCATGATTACCACACCTACACAGATAATCATGATGCATCCCGTGAAAGCAAATACATTCAGACTGCGCTCCCAGTTACCATCGATGATATAGCGGAAAATGGAACCACTCTCGAAAAGCTTATCCTTATACAGTACGGCAACACAGATCGCGATTGAGAAGATTCCCATCAAAAGCTGCAGAATCATCGTAAGCTTCTGCTCCGGTGTTTTTTCATCCCAGCGGATACCGGAATTCGACCAGCGATTCGCCGCTGCCTCTGATTTCTTCGTAGAACCATCCGGCATCATTACATCCACCATCGGTCCTTTGTTCTTTTTCTGCGTCTTTGCCGGAGCTGCCGGGATTACCTCAGGTCTGCCAAAAGCAAGCAGAAGGAATACAAGCAGCAGACAGATCAGGCTCGCCACACCGCTGGCTGCCACCACCAAAGCGCGCGTTCCCATCAGACGGCTCTGCGGAACCGCCACATAAATATAATGTGTATCAGTTTCCAGGCTGGAGGCAAAATACTTTTCATTATCTATCGTGATATAATCGCAGTAGCCGTCCCGGAACTGCTTTTCCTGCATACCGTACTCCATGGCGCTCTTGCCGGCAAGGCGCTCATCCGGGAACCAGGTAAAGCTCTGTGTCTCTTTATCTACCGCAAACGCAAAGCCGCCTGCGCTCGCTTTCACACCGCCAAGCACTGCCGGAAGTGTTGTAGTCTGCAGCGCGCTCTCCAGCTTATCCGGGATCACGCTCATTTCTACAAAACCGTCCGCATTCCCTTCTTCATCCGTCAGAAGCACGCCGATATACTGACGGTATGTACCCGATATCTGATCCGGCTGCGCCTCCTGGATATAGTATTCCAGTCCCTGCAGCAGACTGCCAAACGGATAAGACTGATCCTCTGGATTATCACTAATGTTAAAGTTTACATAAGTAGAGTCGGACACTACTTCGTTTCCGTTTTTATCAAAAATAAGAAGAAATTCCGCTCCGATCGCCTCACTTAGCCGAGCCAGATCCTCTCTTGTCCAAAGCTGATGGTTAGCGCTCAATATGTACGCCGCCGTCTGACCTTTGTTCAGATACCGGCGGTTATACTGCGCCGTCACCAGCTCAATATCGCCGTCATTTTTCTCCAGTGTCCTGCCGGTTTCCTGCACCTGCCGTTTGTTGCTCATTGAACGCAGAGAAAGCGAAAACAGCGTCTGCATATAAAAGGATACTGCTATAATCAAAATCAATCCTACGGCAGAAAATATGAGAAGCTTGCTGCCCACCGTTTTATTATAGGAAAGCTTTCCGGGCACATGCACCCATTCGGCTTTTCCTGTTTTCTGCTGCTCCTTTAAAATCAGAATGGAATATACAACCACCACGATCAGTACCGCGAAAAAAGCGAACAACACAACAGCCACCGTGATGTTTGTGGAAGACGTGATCTCGCTCTCCGGTACCGCGCAGATCACAAAAGCATCATCGTCCGGAATACTCGTTACGCCGCAGAAGAACCGCTCCCCATTAATATTCATCCAGGCAAAATTGTTGTCGGCCAGATCTTCCGCCTTCAGCCCGGCATCCAGCGAATCTTTTCCAATCATTTCATCCTCCGGATAATACAGGAAGGTATAGTCCTGATTCGACACTGCAAAGCAAAAACCATTTAATCCCACACTGATCTTGCCAAGAATGTTTCTCCAGGAAGAGGTGTCATCCTGCAAAAGATGCAGCTCCTCCGGATCCCGGGCGATCACCGCCTGCTGATCGGCATTAATCTTCGCTCCGTAATAGCGGCGCACGGTTCCCTGAATGTTCACCTCAAAAGCCTCCGACGGCTCATCTGTCTCAAACACCGTGCGGAGCTGATTGTACCTGGGGTAGGTAAAATCAGCCATGGATTTTTCCGACTTCGCAAGTATTTTTCCCTCACGGTCAATAATGAAAATGCCATTTACGTTCATCAGATCCGCCAGCTCTTTCATTTTGGCATCCGTAAGTTCAAACGTCTCATCATAATTTGCCATATACGCCACGCTCGTCGCTTTCGCCTGATAGACCTCGTCGTAGCTTGCCTCGTTCTGCGCTGCTTTCTCGTCCGCAGCGTCAATGATCGCCTGCATCTCATCCAGTTTTTCCTGTGTATTTGCCTGCTGATTGCTCACAGAAAGTCTGGTCTGCATCTTCAGTAAAAAAAGCCCGAACAGCGCAATACAGACGATTACCAGCAAAAATGCCTCTATCGTTTTCCCCCGTAATTTTTTCACCATTTTCTCTCCCCCTAGCTCCATTTTTCAATCAGCGCATCAATCGTTCCATCGTCGAGCAGCTGCCGGACAGCCTCTGCCACCGGTGCACTCAGTTCAGAATCCTTTTGTGTTGCAACCGCATAGGTTTCTTCACCGATCGTTTCCTCCAGAATTGCCCGGTCATCCTCCATATAAGCACGGGCGATACAGCCGTCCATGCAGACAGCATCCACAGTCCCCTCCTCCAGTGCAACAGAAACGTCACTGTAGGATTCCATCGATACAAGTTCTGTACCCTTTACATCCTCTTCCGTAATCAGCCCAAGCTCAATCATTTTCTGTTTTAACTTCGGCGCCGTATTTACACCGGCAAGCGCTCCGATCCGTTTTCCAACAAGATCGCTCATCGACTCGATCATCGAGGATTTTTCCACCATAATATTGCTATAATCCGTATAGTAGCCCGGCGAAAAATCAAAGTTCTCCAGTCTGGTCTCCGACACGGAATACGCTGCAATCAGACAATCCACATCGCCATTTAGCAGCGTGTCCTTACGGTTGTCCGGAGCAACGGTAACATACTCCACTTTGTCATACCCAAGCTTCTCCGCCAGTTTCTCTGCAAGATCGATCTCCAGACCATAATATTTCCCGGTGCTGGGGTTCAGATAGCCAAAATGCATGATATCATCCCTCACACCTACTGTCAGTGTTTTAGATGCCGCAGACGCCTGCATTGCCATCCCTGCCAGTGTAAATGCAAGCATGGCTGCCGCCAGAATTTTTGCTTTCATTCTCTCATTCTCCTTCCTCCGCAACGTTCTTCTTTGCTATTTCATTAACCGTAAAAATGCGTTTCTTTATCATTATAATATTTTTCCATGCATTTTCCTTTTCACGTTCTACGCAAAAAGCATCCTGTATTGTGCACAGGATGCTTTTCTTAAACACACGCGGAACATAAGTCCTCAAATAGTAACATTTTCTTTATATGGTAATCAACAGCTTCACAGAAAAAATATGCTCCTTCGCCTGGAAATCGAAAACTGCCTCTGTTTTTTTTGCAAACTCACACACACTCTGCATTCCGTAGCCGTGCCCTCCATCCCCATCTGATATGGGGAGTCCGGTAATCCGGGATATCTGCGGTTCTATCTCAAAACCATTTGTAATGTTTAAAATGAGCCTGCCCTTCACACCATACGCGGCAATTTTCACAAACCGGTACGGTTCCCCGCCTGTCTTTGCCGCTGCATGGATGGCATTTTCCAGAAGATTGGACACTACGGTGGCGAACTCAAATTCATTTATATTCATTTTCTGAGGAATTTCCGTATCTGCCTCAAAGCGTATTCCCAGCTCTTCCGCCCGTTTTGCGCAGTGCTCAATAATACTGTTTACCATCAGGTTTTCGCAGTAGCGCACATTCCGGCTCTCGCTGATATGACTGTTCCATTCCCTCAGCAGCTCGCGGATATCCTCCTCCCTGCCTTCATCAAGACAGGTATTAATCAGAATACTGTAATGCCGCAGGTCATGGCGCATCACAGCCGTCTCCATTTCCTTTTCCTGTATAAGATCAGCTTCGTATTTCAGACGCTCTGCATAATTTTTCAGATAAATAAGACTTCGCTTCTGCTCCTCCTCCTGCCACACCATGGTAACAGTCTGGATAATCATAATGTAGGACATCACCATCAGCACCAGAATCGCCACTACGCCCAGCAGATTTTCCGGCTGCCGGTAGATATTCGCAGGCCACATGGAGCAGGCATACACCGCTACGTAAAACAGAGCCGGAATCAGGCAGAGCGCTCCCCACTGCAGTTCCTTATTCTGCAGGCTGTGCAGAAAGCCCTCCCGTATCTTCCATACCAGGATGACAAGCAGCAGCAGATGAACGACGCACTGACATACGATATTTACCATCATACTGCCGCCCAGAAAATACACGATCGTGCAGGCAAGATTCCCTGCCAGCACATACACTGCAGCAGTAAAGCCCACAAACATTGCACGGAAATCACGGTATCTGCTAAGCAGAAAAGGCACCGTCTGTACTGCAGCAATCTCTGTAAGCGTATGGTAAACCGGCGTTCCACTATAGGCATCCGTAAAGAAAAACAGGCAGTCCAGAGCCCCGGTAAGCGAATAACATAACATCAGATACACAACGATTTTCTTTTTATTTTTACGAAGAGGCAGAAAAGCTACCAGAAAAGCAAGCAGAAACAGCATTGAAATACGATACTCCCAGAAAAACATTACTGGATTCACAGATTTCTCCCTCCATCAGCAAGAAATGACAGATATGTTTTTTTTGTCTCAGTAAACCGTTTCCTGCTGATCGCAATCTGTGTTCCATCATCCAGCAGGATACTTTTTAATCCAAAAGTACGGATGCAGTGCATATTTACAAAATAAGATTTATGAGGCTGGACAAACTCCGGCAGTTCATTCAGAATACCAACACTTTTCTCGAAAGAACCGCGATTGCACACGCCTGTCACGCGTCTGCCATCTTTCAGAATATAAACGGTACAACGGGAAATATTTTCCACATACACAATGTCTCCCGTATGAATATTTACCAGTCCATCCTTCGTACGCACACAAAGTCTGCTTCCGCCCTGCTTCTCAATCAGCAGAAGGACCCGGTCCAGCGTTTCGCCCAGTTCAGCCTTATTCACCGGCTTCTGCAGATACGAAAAAGCGCGCACACCAAATGCTTCAAAGGCATATTCCCGTGATACTGTGACATAAACAATGGCCGCGTCTTCATCCGTCTTCCGTATAAGTTTCCCAATTTCCATCCCGTTCTGCCCGGGTAGCAGCACATCCAGAAAATAAATATCAAATTTTTCTTTTTCTATTTGCCCAATGAGCTTTCTTGCCGAATCAAAACGGTATATCCGTGCTACCGGAACCGTATCTCTGTGAAAATATTCCGTTATATCCCGGTACAATGTTTCTAACTGCTCCCGGTCATCATCACAAAGCGCAATCTTTATCATATCGTTCCTTCATAACTCCTGTTAACATTTTTCTCTATTACTCGATTATAATACATTTTTGACATCAAAAATATCCGTTTTTTCACAAAACAGGCATCAATTTGCACAAATTCGCATAAGCTAAAAAACAGGACGGATTTCTCCGTCCATATAAGCTGTTCTTTAAAATGTTTTCCGTAGATATGTGCTCTTTAGTCTACGACAGACATGTATTCGTCATAGACGTATCCGATGGTGCCGTCTTCCATTGAAAAACGCAGCCAGTCGTTCTCATCTGCACTTACGCGCACCTTATCCCCATGATTCAGCACACCGAGTACATTTCCGGAAAAATCTGCACTGTCACGGACATAAAGTGTCTGCGCCGTACATGCCATGGTCTGCGGAAACTCCGGCATCAGATAATCATCACAAATATATACCGTTTCACCATTGTAGCTGCACTCATACCATTCCGTATTCAGAACGTTTCCGGTTACATGTACTTCTGTTCCTTCTGTCAGCACAGCAACAATGCTGCCGGATCTGGAGGGTGCGGTGCGCACATTCACGCTGGAAGCCCCGGATATCGTCATATACATGTTCAGAGCACGTACATTCAAAGCTGTCCCCGTCGTCTCCGTTGTCTCTGTTGTCTCAGTATAGCTGTAGCCCGGAACCAGATAGCTTGCATACACATATCCGCTGACGTTTCCGGAAATCTTATACCACATACAGTCCGGACATTCCCCCACTACATAATAAGATTGTCCCGGTGTTACACTGCCCAGAATCGTACCAAACGGAGACTGGCGGATCATAGCATCTGCAGTCGCCACATAATTCGCTCCGATATAGATCAGTTCTGAATCATCGTAATATGTATAAGAATTCACATACTGATAAGGGTTGTAGTCTGACTGGCTTACTGCCTCTCTGATATCCGATGGCATTGCAGATACCGGACACGCCATGGCAAGGGCCATGCTGCTCATCATAATACCGGCAAACAACTTTTTCTTCATAAACAAATCCTCCTTAATGCATTTTCTCCTGTGTTCCTTCCAGGTGCTCTGTTCATTATAATATATTCTTTTACTTTTGCTACCTCCCATTCCGCGCAAAAAACGCTCTATATTTCACATCCGGATAAAAAACTGCCGTACAGGATTTCTTCCCATACGGCAGTTCTATTTTATATCGCTTCTTTTACTGCGCAGGCAATGGAGGTATCCACTCTGCGGTACGGAATCAGCATTGACTGCAATGCGTGATAGATGTCGGATTTGCCCGGCCATACTGTTCCGAGAAGCTGATTGTTCCCGTCTAATTGATGGAACCAGGAGCCATGCACGTGATCCAGCACAGTCTCATCAAGATACTTCATAAATTCTGCGTAATTGTCCGCATACTGCTGCTTCCCGGTTACGCGGTACAGAACAGCAGAGGTATTGATGGCTTCTGCCAGCGTCCAGTGCATTCTGTCATGTACGCACGGTCTTCCGCTCCAGTCTGTTGTGTAGACAATACCCGGCGCGCCGTCCACGTTCCACGCATCCGCAATTGCACGGTTGAAGAGATTTTCCGCAGCCTCCACATACGACTGTACCTTTTCTGTCTCTTTTCCATATGTAGACAATGCCCAATGTGTGATCAGACGCGCCCATTCAATGCCATGTCCCGGTGTTGCGCCATACGGCTTGAACGGATCATCCGGTTTCTCTTTATTTTTCTCCAGATCCGGCTCCCAGTCTTTTGTAAAGTGTTCCGGGATCCTCCACTCGTTGTTCTTCGCCCATGCAATCACATGATCGACGATGCGGCCGGCGCGCACCCGGTATTCCTCTCTGCCCGCCGCGTCAGCAACTGCCAGAAATGCCTCCACTGTGTGCATGTTTGCATTCACTCCGCGGTAGTCGTCCAGCACAGTGAATTCGGTGTTCCAGGTATCGCAGGACAGCCCTTCCTCATCGTTCCAGAAACGCTTGTCATACACTTCCAGTGCTTCCTCCAGCAGCTTTTCCGCCCCCGGTCTTTTTGCCAGCATGGCAGAGGTCGCTGCCAGGATGACAAATGCATGTGCGTAGCACTGCTTATCCGGCAGAATCCCGCCCTCCGGTGTACGCCCCGGATACCAGCCGCCGTTTTCCGTATCCTTCAGCTCTCCGTTTAAGCCCTTCAGTGCAGCGTCGACCAGCGCCCCGCTGCCCTCATGCCCCAGCAGACAGCCGATGCTGTAGACATGCGCCATGCGGCAGGTGATCCAGGTCTCGCGATTCCGGTCTGTCCACGGTGTACCGTCATCTCCCAGATACCAGGAGCTTCCTCCCGGTGATGGGAATTTATGCCCAAACCGGAGCAGATCGTCTGCAAGCTCCTTTAAAAATGCCTTGTTTTCCTCTGTGTCAATCTGATACTTTCTGATCATATTCACCATTCCCTTCTGACTGCTTTCTGCAGTCTGTTCATCGAACGCGCTTAATAGTATAATTATTTTACTATCATTATAACAAGAATATTCTATATGTCAAGCCCGCTTTTTATAAAATCAGCGCACCTTTAAACATCTGATCTGCCACATTACACGCCGCCCCGATGAGCTGCGCCTCTTTCCCAAAATGTGCCTTCCTTACCGGAAGCAGACTCTGGTCATGCACCACCTTCCGATTATTCACCAGTTCTTCCAGCCTGCGGACATGGCGCTCATCCCAGTCGATGCAATCATGCCCCAGCACAATCATTTCCGGGTGCAGAATATTCACGCTGGTAACAAGTGCAGCGCTGACATCCTGCAGCATCTCCTCAAAAACCGCTTCCGTCTCCGCGGTCTGCGGCATCCGGCAAAACCCGGCGAAGGATGCATTCTCCGGCGGCTGACACAGCTTAGCGGAGGATGCCCTCACGGGTGCCCGGCTGTCTCCATCACATGATGCACGCATCCCGGCTGCCGCCCGCAATTTCTTTAAAACAATATCTGTATTCGCATACAGCTCCAGGCAGCCCCGGTTGCCGCAGACGCACAGCGGTCCTCTGCGGTCAATACTGATGTGTCCGATTTCCGGCGGAATGCCCCGGTGACTGTGATAAATCTCTCCTCCGCTGACAATGCCGGAGCCGATACCGTTGGAAATTCCCAGAAAGAGAAAATCCTGCACATTTTTTCCAATCCCGAACAGCCTCTCGGCCAGAGCGGCACTGTTGTTATCGTGATCAAAAAATATAGGAAACGCATATCTTTTTTTCAGCTTCTCTAAAATAGGTACATTCTGGATCCCATAAAACCGGGGCGGATTTAAGATCACACCCTTCCAGATATCCACCGGACCGATTGCCGCCACACCAATGCCAAGGATATTTTTTTCTTTTTCCAGCAGCCGGTCGATTACCGAAAAGCAATATACATATAGCTGCTCTTCTGTCAGCGAATCAAAATGAATACTCTCTGCCGCCAGCATTTCCATGGAGAGCGTACAAAGCACTGCTTCAATACGGTCACGGAAAATCAGCAGTCCGATTACTCTGGGTGCCTTCTCCGAAATTTCCAGCAAAATAGGATTTCTTCCGCAAACCTCCGTCTGCTCCTCCTCGCTCTCTGCGACCAGCCCCTGCTGTATAAACTCTGAAATAATGTTTGTCACAGTCATCTTCGTCAGCCCGGTGGCTTTCGACAAATCGATGCGCGTCCGGCAGGTCTGCGTCGCGATTAATTTCAGCAGAAGCCCCCGGTTGAACTGTTTTGAGGTAATACTGTTTTTGCCTGTCATCTGGGACATCTGTCCGCCTCCTTTATCCGATACTGCAGATTATCCGGATTCACCCATTTCTATGCCAAAGCCCGGCAGTCCGATTACAGCAGTTTCCGTAATGCCTCTAAATCTTCGTCTGTCGTGGACCAGCTTGTCACAAAGCGCACAACAGTATGGCTGTCATCGAGATTTTCCCAGAAGCTGAATTGTATCTGCTTCTTTAATTCCTCCATGCGTTTGTTTTCCAGAATAATAAACTGCTGGTTCGTGGGAGATTCCAGGTATATGTCAAGGTTTTTGCTGCGGAAAATTTTTTTCATCTCTTCCGCCTTTTCAATAGCGTGGCGACTGATCTTAAAATAAAGATCATCGGTGAACAGCGCATCGAACTGTACACCAATCAGACGCCCTTTGGCAAGCAGCGCGCCCCGCTTTTTCACAGATGTAAGAAAATGCTTCGGTTTATTGCATTTTGTGAAAACCACCGCTTCCCCGCAAAGCGCACCCACCTTGGTACCGCCAATGTAAAAAACGTCGCAGATTTCTGCCAGCTCCGGCAGAGTAATGTCTGCCCCGGGGCTCATTAGACCATAACCGAGACGGGCGCCGTCCACAAAAAGAGGAATCTGGTAAGCATGGCATACATCTGCAATATCCTGCAGCTCCCTTTTTGAATAAAGCGTGCCATACTCCGTGGGATGAGAAATGTAAACCATTCCCGGAAATACCATGTGCTCAAAATTTTCATCAGCATAATAGGCTTTTAAGTACCTGCGCAGCGTCTCCGCCTTTATTTTTCCCGCTTCCTGCGGAATTTCCAGTACCTTGTGCCCGGTATATTCAATAGCGCCTGCCTCATGTACGCTCACATGACCGGTCTTCGCCGCAACAACTCCCTCGTAATCCTTCAGCATAGAAGAAATAACGACTGCATTTGTCTGCGTACCGCCCACAAGAAATTCCACTTCCGCCTGCGGACAGCCGCAGGCCGCACGGATTTTTTCCCTTGCGCTCTCACAATACGGATCCGTTCCGTATCCGGAAAGCGGCTCCAGATTCGTCTCCATCAGTCTTTTTAACACCTGGGGATGTGCCCCGGCAATATAATCACTCTCAAATGAAACCATATGTTATCCCTCTCTTTACTGTTTTCTCTGTAAGCGTATAAATATTGGGT
>DKTR01000031.1 GCA_002473385.1 Lachnospiraceae bacterium UBA7225 | reverse complement strand
CCAAAAATAATTTATTTTTTGAAGTTCTATTGACAATCATGGGAAAATGAGTTATTTATTAAATATCACTTGCGTCAACGTTAACGCAAAATAAAAATCATACAATTTCACTAGGAGGTAGAAAAATGAAGAGTAAGAGCATGGCAGCAAAATGGATGATGGCAGGAATCAGTGCAGCGGCAGCTTTGAGCATGTCGGTAGGTGCAGCTGCTTCAGATGAGGTATTAAATGTCGGTACCATGCCGCTGACAATGGGTATGCCGGTACTGTACGCCCAGGAGCAGGGGTATTTTGAGGAAGCAGGATTGAATGTAAATATAGAACTGTTTGCAACCGGTGCTCCGATTAACGAAGCAATTGCTGCAAAAGAAATCGATGTGGCTGTATCAGGATTTGCCTCTGTATATTCGCTGGCAAATGCGAACTGCACATGGCTTGCTGACGTAAATACAACTGGAGGAATGGCGCTGTTTGCACGCGCAGATTCAGAAATCGCGCAGGCAGGAGAAACAGACGGCATGATCGGAAGCGCGGAAACCTTGAAAGGGCTGCAGATTCTGGGGCCGCTTGGCACGGCAGTTCAGTATATGACGGAATCCTATGCGGCGAAATTTGGTCTGGTGCCGACTGATATCAACCAGGTGAATATGGACTATGCTCCGTCTTACCAGGCATTTACTACCGGTGAGGGTGATATCGTGGCAGCAAATCCGCCGTATTCCTATACACTGGCAGAGGAAGGCTATACAATGCTCTGCTCCTTTGAGGATGCAACTGGTGTGAATATGTGTGACGGATGCTTTGCCCGCACGGAAGTTGTGGAGGAACGCGAAGAAGACATTCAGTTATTTGTAAACTGCCTGGTGAAAGCAATGGATGAGCTGCAGGACAATGATCTTCGCACAGAGTTTACAAGAAAGGTATATGACGAAAATGCAATTTCCTGTTCGGACAACGATCTGGCACATGAAATTGAAGATCGTGCATATATCGGAACAGAAGCACTGTCTGATCCGGATTATGTGCTCGGCGAGGCATGGGTTGCCATTACTGATTTCCTTGTAGAGGCAGAGAAAATCGTGGCAGACAACGCTCCGAATGTAGCGGCATCCATCAACCCGGCATTTGTATCTGCAGCATCCGGTGCAGAGGTTAAGGCACAGTAAATTGCTCCAGGGGAAGCAGCTTCGGAGAAGAAGAGGTTATGATGAAGAAGAAAAAAGAAAACTATTGGGTGTTATCTGTATTATCAATTGTAATTTTTATTGGCATCTGGTATCTGTGCTGTGATGTTTTGAAGCTGACAAGTTCCACGACGCTGCCGGGACCGGTAACGATTGTGCAGACCTTTATAAAAAAGCTTACCAGCACAGCGCCGGATGGCGCGACATTGCCGGCGCATATTCTTTCCTCGCTGCAGATTTCCCTGGGTGGATGGGCGATGGGCATTCTGATCGGAACGCCCCTGGGAATCTTTATGGCGTGGAATAAGAAAGTGGATTTGTTTGTGCGTCCGCTGTTTGACCTGCTGCGCCCGATCCCGGGACTTGCCTGGATTCCGCTTATGATCATTCTATTTGGCATCGGACTGACACCGAAAATCGTTACCGTATTTCTGTCGGCATTTGTGCCATGTGTGCTGAATTCCTACACGGGCATCCGCCAGACGAAGGACGTACACCTCTGGGTTGGACAGACCTTCGGGGCATCGGATACACAGATGCTGATAAACATTGCTATTCCTACGGCGCTCCCGATGATTATGACAGGCGTGCGCGTGGCGCTCGGCGCAGGCTGGACCTGCATTGTGGCGGCGGAAATGCTGGCTTCCACCAAGGGGCTTGGCTATATGATCCAGCAAGCGCGCGGCATTTACCGCCCGGATATTATTATCTGCGGAATGATTGCCATCGGCGCTATCGGAGCGTTGTTTTCCGGGCTGCTTTCTGTCATTGAAAAGAAAATCATAAAGGGGGTACGCAGAGATGATTAACCGCTTCCATAAAGGTGCAAAAAGCTATGAAAAAACGATCTGCGCGGCAATCGCTATATTTGCGTTTCTGTGTATCTGGCAGCTTGTTGTTAGTTTTACAAAAGCCGGTATGGTACTGGCAGGACCGGTTGAGACGTTTGCTGCATTCTTTAAAGCAATTGTTTCCCCAATCGGCACACATACGATAGAGGGACACATTTTATGGAGCCTGAGCCGCGTACTGGTGGGATTTGTACTCGGTTCGCTGGCGGGCATTGTGCTCGGCATCCTGATGGGCTGGTTCCGTCCCATCTCCGCGCTGTTCCGTCCAATCTTTGAGTTGCTGCGTCCAATCCCGCCGATTGCCTGGATTCCGCTGTCGATTGTTTGGTTTGGTCTGGGAGAGTCGTCTAAATATTTTCTGATTTTTTACTCGGCCTTCTGTGCGGTGACAATGAATGCTTATTCCGGCGTGCGCAGCGTTGATGCGGAACTGATGGGGGCGGCGAAGATGCTCGGCGCCAGTAACCGCCAGGTATTCACCAGCATCGTGCTTCCATCCTGTATCCCACAGATTTTTGCCGGTCTGCAGATCGCGGTCGGCACCTCCTGGGCGACAGTAGTTGCGGCGGAGATGGTGCGTTCTTCTGAGGGTGTCGGCTGGGTAATTATCAAGGGTCAGGACAGTAACAGTACGGTGCAGATTCTTGTAGGGATTGTGGCAATCGGAATTATAGGATATATTCTGGCAGTCACAATGAGAGCAGTAGAGGCGAGGCTTTGCCGGTGGAGCGTGAGAGGAAAATGAGCAGAGAAGTTATTGTATGTAAAGATATATCGAAAACATTTGATACCGCCAGAGGTCCTGTGCATGTAATTGACAAGGTGTCTTTAAGTGTCCGCGAGAATGAACTGTTGGTACTGTTCGGTCCGGGGCAGTGCGGGAAATCGACTATGATTAACTGCATGTCTGGACTGGAGCCGGTGAGCAGCGGAAGCGTGGAGGTGAGTGGAAGGCTGGTGACAAAGCCGGGACCGGACCGCGGGGTAGTCTATCAGAGAATGGCACTCTTTCCGTGGCTGACAGTTATGGGAAATGTGGAGTATGGTCCGAAGGTACGCGGGGTCCCCAAAAAGGAGCGCAGGGAAAGGGCACAGCATTACATCAATCTGGTTGGGCTGGACGGCTTTGAAAATTCATATCCGAACCAGCTTTCGGGCGGAATGCAGCAGCGTGTGGGAATTGCGCGCGCTTACTGCAATGAACCGGATGTCCTGTTTATGGATGAGCCGTTTGGGCACCTGGATGCCCAGACACGCTATCTTATGCAGGAGGATCTGATGAAAATCTGGGAGAAGGAAAAGCGCACAATTGTATTTGTCACAAATAATATAGAAGAAGCAGTGTACCTGGCAGACCGGATTATTGTGATGCGCAACTGTCCGACGAGCATCAAGACGGAATATGAAATTAAACTGCCAAGACCGCGTGACTATGTCGATCCGGAATTTCTGCGATATCGGGAGGAAATCAGTGCGGTGGTGGATAAAGCGTTGTAGGAGGAAAAACAGTGGAAAAGAAAGATATTATTCTGCATGTCGACCACATGACGAAAAGTTTCGGCGACCTGCAGGTATTAAACGATATTTCCTTCGATGTTCACCGGGGAGAATTTCTGTGCATCGTGGGACCTACCAGCTGCGGTAAAACGACCTTCTTAAACTGTATCACCGGTCTGTACGATCTGACAGGCGGTCAGATTCTGGTGAACGGGGAGCCGGTCAACACAAAGAAGCACAATATTGCTTATATTTTCCAGGAGTATTCCACAATGTCCTGGCTGACAGTAGAACAAAATGTGGCATTTGGTTTGAAAATGAAGAAAAAACCGAAGGATGTCATTGCCAGAGAGGTAAAAGAGGTTCTGGAAATGGTGGGATTGACAAAATATAAGGACTATTATCCAATCGAATTGTCCACCAGCATGCTCCAGCGTGTGGTAATTGCGCGGGCATTCGCTGTAAAGCCGGATATCCTGCTGATGGATGAGCCATATGGACAGCTTGACGTGGAGCTGCGTTTCCGCCTGGAGGACGAGCTGGTGAAGCTTTGGCAGCAGCTCGGTACGACGGTTATTTTCATCACACATAATATAGAAGAAGCCGTTTATTTAAGCGAAAATATTCTGGTTCTGACAAATAAGCCGACCAGCATTAAGAGCCGGCTGGAAAACACGCTGCCAAGACCGCGCAAAATTACGGCACCGGAATTTATTGACCTGCGCAACCAGGTGACAGAGCTGATTAAATGGTGGTAGGAGAAGGAGGATATTATGAGAGCAGTAATGATGATGTTCGATTCTCTGAACCGTGCGATGCTTTCACCGTATGGATGTGACTGGACGAGAACACCTAATTTTCAGAGACTGGCAGAGAGATGTGTCCGGTTTGATAACTGTTATGCAGGCAGTCTGCCGTGTATGCCGGCAAGACGCGAGCTGCAGACAGGAAGATATAATTTTTTGCACAGGAGCTGGGGACCAATCGAGCCGTTTGATGATTCCATGCCGCAGATTCTGGGGGATCATGGCGTTTATACCCACCTGGTTTCCGATCATACACATTACTGGGAGGACGGCGGGGCCACCTATCACTATCGTTACAGTTCCTGGGAGAATGTGCGCGGGCAGGAGGGGGATAAGTGGAAGTGCCTTCCGGAATTATTTGGAGAAGGAGATGACCGGAAACTGCAGAACAAGGATGGCATCTACTTTCAGGCGACAAAGGACCTTCAGAGACATGATATGGTGAACCGCCGCTTTATGCAGCGGGAGGAGGACACGGCGCTTGTGCAGACCGTGAAGAAGGGACTGGAATTTATTGATGCGAACCATGAATGCGACCGGTGGTTTCTGCAGATTGAGTGCTTTGACCCGCACGAACCGTTTTTTGTGCCGGAGGATTATAAAGAACTTTATCCGGATGCATATACCGGGCCGGTACGCGACTGGCCGCCCTATCATCACGTGACAGAAGATGAAACCACGGCAGACCATATGAAAAAGCAGTATGCGGCACTTCTGACAATGTGTGACAGGTACCTGGGAACGCTGCTGGATAAATTTGATGAACTGAACCTCTGGGAGGACACGATGCTGATCGTAAACACTGACCATGGTTATCTGCTGGGCGAGCATGGCTGGTGGAGTAAAATTGTGATGCCGTGTTATGATGAAATTGTTCACACACCGCTGTTTATTTATGATCCGCGTTTCTCATGTGCAGGAGAGGTGCGCAGCGAGATCGTGCAGACAATTGATCTGCCGGCTACGCTGCTGGAGTTTTTCGATGTGCCGGTTCCGGCAGATATGCAGGGCAGACCAATCCGGAAGGTGATTGAAGAAAAGCAGCCGATCCGCGATTATGCACTGTTTGGCATTCACGGAGCGCATGTGTGCATTTTTGATGGAACCCATGTTTATATGAAAGCCCCGGTATCAGAAGAAAATAAACCGTTGTATGAATACACGATGATGCCGATGCATATGCGGAATCTATTTTCGGTAGGTGAACTGAAAAAGGCGCAGGCAGTTTCCGGAGATACCTTCTCCTTTGCCAAGGGCTGTCCGATGTGGAGAATCCCTAAGGGTAACGGCAATGGGGAGCGCGATTTCAGTGATCTTTTGATTAACGGAAAAGACAGTGAGGAGGCAAAGCACATCGACAACAATAGCATGGTAAATTCCGCTAATTTTGGCGATAAGCTGTTTGATATGATAAACGATCCTCACCAGGAAAATGAGCTGCAGAATCTGGATGTTGAGGTACGGATGGCGAATCTTCTGCAGAGAGCAATGAAGGAAAATGATTGCCCGCCAGAGCAGTTTGAGCGGATCGGGCTTGCAGGAAGCCGGGAGATCACCAGGGAGGATCTGCAGACGCTGCATGAGCAGCAGGAAATACAGCCGCTGATTCTGGAACAGTATCCCTGGACAAAAGGAGCGGTTAATACTTATCGGGCGCTTCTGAAATTTATCCCCAAGGATCAGAAACAGCAGACTGCAGATGTACTTACAGAAAAGATTCCGCAGGAGCTGTCAGAGGGCGCTTCCATTACACCGGAACTGATCTGCGCCCTGGTGCCTCTGGTGATTCCGGAAGCATATGTGGATATGGTACAGTATTTTATCGGTCTGTCGGGAAGAACGGCATAGGATTTTTGTGTGGGAAAAGAGTGTCCCCGAAGTCATGAAATGACGAAGGGGAGACTCTTTTTTTGACTTCTTTCTATGAATTATTTAATCTGCAAAAAAGGGTATGCTTTAAATGGAACTTCTGATATAATAAAAATCACAGGAGCAGAAAGTAGTTTATTTTAAGAATTTGTGGAGGAGATTGTTATGCCGCCAATTAGTGTTTTGATGAAACCATCGTCCGGGATGTGCAATATGCAGTGTGATTACTGCTTTTACTGTGACGAGACGAAGAAGAGAACACAGCAATCCTTTGGCTTTATGAAGGAGGAGACGCTGAAAAATATTATACGCAAAACGATGCTGCGCGCGGAGGGAGGCATCAGCTACGCCTATCAGGGCGGCGAACCGACGCTGCGCGGGATTGATTTTTTCAAAAAAGCGGTGGCGTATCAGAAGCAGTACAACAAAAACGGCATTGAGGTACACAATGCCTTTCAGACGAACGGTTACCTTCTGGATGAGGAATGGTGCAGATTTTTAAAGGAAAACCAGTTTCTGGTCGGTGTTTCCCTGGACGGCATTCAGGAGATACATGATGCGTACCGCCATGGAAAGGATGGGGGACCCACCTACGACCGTGTGGTGCGTGCCACCAGACTTCTGGATGAGTACGGCGTGGATTATAATATTCTGACGGTAGTGAACCGCCGGGTAGCAGAGCGGATTGAAGATATTTATGAAAATTTCCGCAGACACGGCTGGAAATATCAGCAGTACATCGCCTGCCTTGATCCTTTGGAAGAGCCGCACGGGCAGAATGAATATGCTTTGCGTCCTGCGGAGTACGGGGAGTTCCTGGTCCGCCTGTTTGATCTGTGGTATGCTGACCTGCAGAAAGGACAGCAGCCCTACATACGGATGTTTGAAAACTATGTCGGCATTCTGGCTGGCTATTGTCCGGAGGCATGTGACCAGAGAGGAACCTGCGGGATCCAGTATGTGGTCGAGGCGGACGGCGGCGTTTATCCCTGCGATTTTTATATGACGGACGAGTATCTTCTGGGAAATTTCAACGACTGCCGGCTGGATATGCTCGACGAGCGCAGACGGGAAATCGGTTTCGTGGAGCGGTCCGGGAAGCTGCCGCAAGAATGCACCGCGTGCCGTTACTATCATGTCTGCCGGGGCGGGTGTCAGCGCAACCGGGACTGGAGTCCGCAGAAGGAGGCATATGAAAATTATTTCTGCAGTGCTTATCAGATGTTTTTTGACACATGCTATGGGCGTCTGAAAGAAATTGCAGAGCAGATGATGAGATAATTATAATAGGAAGAAAGTGCGTTGCTGCCCGACTGGACGAGCTGTTCAGCCGGGCATTTTGCTGTCTGCCGGATTTTATTGATATAAAAAATGTGGAGGATATGGGAATTCAAGTTGCAAAATCTTTTTTTGTATGGGGCATACTATGAGAGATACCGGACGGTTATGCGCCGGAAAACTTCAAAACGAAAGAGAGGATAAATAAGTGAAACATTTATTAGAAAAGAGTATGCTGCAGGAATTCCGGGAACAGTTGAGAGAAGAGGAAAAGGCACGGGCAACGATTGAAAAATACATGCATGATGTCGGAGTGTTTTTTGAATATATAAAAGAAGGCAGCGAAATTGATAAGTATACCGTGATCGCATACAAGGAGTACCTGACAGAACATTATGCGGCAGCAAGCGTTAATTCCATGCTGGCAGCTGTTAATGCATTTTTAAAAGCCATGGGCTGGCATGAATGTACCGTGAGGGCATTGAAAATCCAGAAGGAAGCATTCCGGTCGCGGGAGCGCGATTTGACAAAGGGAGAATATTTCCGCCTGCTGGATGCGGCGAAGAAAAAGAAAGATATACGGCTTTACTGGATCATGCAGGTACTTTGCGCCACGGGGATACGGATAAGTGAGCTGCGCTATATCACGGTGGAATCTCTGCAAACGGGGTGCGCAAGAGTGAATTCCAAGGGAAAGCAGAGGACAGTGCTGCTGCCTGCGCCGCTCTGCAAAAAGCTGAAGAAGTATGCCGCCGGAAGGAAAATCATCAGAAGCAGCATTTTTGTTACCAGAAGCGGGAAGCCGGTGGACCGGAGCAACATCTGTCACGACATGAAGGCGCTTTGCGAAGAAGCAGACATCTGCCGGGCAAAGGTATTTCCACATAACCTTCGTCATTTGTTTGCTGTCACATATTATAAAGCACAGAAGGATCTGTCCCATCTGGCGGATCTGCTGGGGCACGCAAATATTAACACTACGCGGATTTATACACTTGTCAGCAGTGAGGAAGAGAAGCGTCAGATTGAATTCCTGGGGCTTGTAGTGTGAGAAACGTGGCAGGTACCGCTGAAGGCTGCGGAGAAAAGTTCTGATATATAACCCGGGCTGCTGTACGGAAAGACCGGTAAGAGACGGAACACATAAAAACACCGCATAATATTTGTTATGCGGTAAAAGAGCAGTCATTACATATGTATCTATTTACTAACGAATTTTATTATAGCATCATGATACAGAAAATTCAATATGAAACTTCCACAAAAAACAGACCGATTGAAATATTTTTTCTTCGGTCGTAATCTGCCTGCCATTTAATGGCTGTTTTTTTTACTTTTGGGCTGCCGGTGCTTTGTCACCGGCAGTATTTTTTTATGAAAAATACCACATAACAAATATTATGCAGTGAATTGGCTGTTATTCTACAGTGCGTCTGAAAAAAAGAAGAATGGAGAATGTGGAATGCAAAGGAAAGTGAGAAAATCGTTGACATTCCTGATGGCGCTGGTCATGGTTATGTCCTTGGTCTGCGGAAGCGGATTTTCCGTAATTGCAGAGGAAACCGGGCTGACAGAGCTTACTGCGGATGGCAGCACGGAAACGGAAGTAATGCAGTCTGCTGCGTATGAAACAGAAATGCCGGCATCTATCCAGGAGGAGACTACCGGCGGACCCGAGACAGAGCCAGTGCAGGAAGAGACGGGAAGAAATGAGGGTATGGTTCCTTCAGAGACACCGGCAGAAGAGACTGGCGAAAACGGAACTGAGCTGCCGGGAGATACTGAGGCGTCAGAAAATGTGACAGAGAATGTGACAGAGAACGCCAGTGAGGCTGTCAGTGAAACAGCCAGTGAAGCAGGCAGCGAAAATGTTACAGAGGAAGAAAGCTCTGAGAAGGAAAGCGAAACAGAGAAAATTACAGAAGAGACAAGACCGGAGTTTACATACAATACGACGGTAGACGGAATCGTGGTGAACATCCATGCTCCGGAAGGTATTCTTCCGGTTGGAACAACTGTGACAGTGAAGCCGCTTGCGGAAGATGTGCTTGACACTGCCGAGCGGACAATCAACGACACGCTGGAGAAAAAAGAAGTCGTCCAACTCATCGGTTTCGACATTACCTTCTATGATGCCGACGGTAAAGAGATGCACGATCTGGACGGCGCTGTCCGTGTTGAATATTCCGGCATGGATATTGTGGACGAGGCGGAAGAGGCGCGCGTCTATCACGCCGATGAGAATGGAAACATCACGAATACACTGACAGCGGCGGCCGAGCCGTCCGGTACGGTGGGGTTTACATCTGATACCTTTTCACCGGTGCTGTATGCGGTATATGCGGAGAATGACGGAGTTTCTGCATATGCAATATCCGGACCGGATACGGTTGAGGCTGGAAAGACAATTACATTAACTTCAGGCAATACGGCAAATTCAAGCTGGGAATCCAGTGATAGCACAATTGCTTCTGTAAATTCGGGAGGAGTTGTAACAGGAAAGAAGCCCGGTAAAGTGACAATTACGCATAGATATTGCAACAATGATAGTTGGTACCACCCCCACGGATGGAATTGTAATTCCAATGGCATAGAAACCTACCAGGTAACAGTTACCGAGGCAGCACCAAGTAAGAATGAAGGCGCCCGGGTCTATTATCTGCTGACTCCTACCAGTGATCCGGATAGTAATGCGACTAACCAGTGGGGTGATGTGGTTCAGTATTACGGAAACAATGCAACAGTAAAGATTCCAAACGATGCAACATGGACAGCGGGGACGGATGGGTCGACTGAAAATATTGTCCGTAAAAACACAGATATTTCCGGGTACATTGTTTCATGGCCGGACGGTACAGCAAACGGTGCTGCATGGACTTTGAACAGGGATTATTACCTCAATACAGTATACCAGGCAGTTTACAACAACTACAAAGAACAGCTGAAAACCGATCTTGGAATCGCAGATTTACAGTTGGATGATATCGAGGAAATCACACTGATACCTTACAAAATTTCCAGGAATAATGGTACTAGTCCGGATAAGCACATTGACTGCACAATCAGCGTGGTGTGCAGTAAAGCCTATGTTGCAAGATTCAATGTGCAAATGCCGGGGGAGACGGGATATACCAATGTAAGTGCCGAGAATAAAAAGATTGTAAAAGGTGTACCGGATGCTGTTCAGAAATATACAAATGAACAGACGATTCCGGAAACTAAGGTAGTTGATGGCATCACCTACAAGTTCGACGGCTGGTACAACGAAGCGGGTAACAAAATTGCTGATGATGGATGGGATTATACACCGAACACGAGTGAACTGGCAGACGGTACGGTAAATTTCTATGCGCGGTATATCCCCGCAACTACCAGTATCATTGTTGAAAAGAATGTAACAGGCGGTCTGGGAGATTATACGAAAGAATTTCATTTTAATTATAGCTGCGGCAGTGAGACGGGAAGTTTCACTCTGAAAAATGGAGAAAAGCAAACGATTGAAAATATTCCGGTTGATATGGAACTGACCCTGACCGAAACGGATGCCAATGGTTATATAACTTCTGCAGTATATGGTGATGCATCTCAGAATGCGGTTGATGGAACGATGAAATTCACTATCAATACAACTGACAAGAAGATCGTTGTTACCAATAACAGGGAAGGATATCCTGACACCGGCATTTCGCTGGATTCTCTTCCATATATCGTCATCCTGGTGATTGTACTTGCAGGAGCGGTTCTGTTTGTAATCAGCAGACAGAGAAAGCAGCGCATAAATAACCGGCGGAGGAAGTAATGACGGAGGAAAGACGGGAAAGAGGCAGAACGTCGCTGGAGCGGGAGACATACGGAGAACGGTCTGCGCAGGAGCGGCGGGCACGCGGCAGAAGTGCGCGGGCTGCACAGGCGGAGAAGCAGAGACGGAAGAAAGAAATCAGAAGAGGATATATAAGCCTCCTGATCCGTCTTGTGCTTCTTGCAGCAGCAGGCTGGCTTCTTCTCACACAAGTTTTTCTGATTACGCAGGTGTCCGGGAACGGGATGTTTCCGGCGCTGAAAGACGGCGATCTGGTGTTTGCTTTCCGGCTGCAGCAGGAATACGCAAAGAATGATGTTGTGGTTTATGAGGTGAACGGGGAAGAGCACATCGGGCGCATCGCTGCCCGCGGGACAGATGTAGTGACGCTGGATGACAGCGGGACGCTTCTTGTCAACGGAACAGCACAGAGCGGGGAAATTCTTTATCCGACATATGCGGAAGGAGACTTGGAATATCCCTATGCAGTGCCGGAAGGACATCTCTTTGTGCTCGGCGATTACCGGACACAGACGATGGACAGCCGGATGCTGGGAGCAATTTCAATGAATGATGTGAAAGGAAAGGTCATCACCATCCTTCGCAGAAGAGGTCTGTAGACCGCAAAATAAAGCGTAAAAATGCGCATATCAAACAGTATGATCTGCCGAAAGGCTGTTCATAAAAATATATTATTAAAATTCCAGGGAGGAAAACAATCATGAAAATGAAAAAAATTGCAGCAATTGTTTTTTCAGCAGCTATGGTGCTGAATATGGGAGCAGCAGTGTTTGCAGAAGCAAGCGAGATTAAAAGCTTTACGAAAAGCTATACTGTCAACGGTGGAGATGCAATTCCGGCAGAAAAACTGCAATTTACAGTAACTGCTGATGCAGGTAATCCGGATAGCTCTATGATGATCGGTATTTCTGACACGGATATTACCGGCAATCCTCAGAGTATAGACTTTATTCTTCCAGGCTACCAAAAAGTAGGTAAGTATAACTACACTGTTACTGAAGTTGCGGGTAATACGCAGGGTGTTACTTATTCGCAAGAGTCCTTTAATGTACAGGTTCTGGTAACAAATGATGCAGATGGAGATAATAAACTGGATACTCAGATTTCGTTTACTACAATGGGTACGGACCAAAAGAAGATTAGTGGAATTGTAAATAATTATGATCTGGGTTCTCTGACTGTCAGAAAAAAAGTTGCCGGAAACCTTGCAAGCTCCACACAGAAGTTTGATATTGATGTGACGTTCACTGTTGCGGAAGGCAAAGAAGTAAAGAGTGCAATCAGCTATGGCGGAGCTGGGACGATCGCTGCAAGTGATTGGAAGGAAGATGGTACTGTTACAAGGACGATTTCCATTGCTAATGATGAAGATATAACATTCTCCAACATTCCTGCAGGTGTTACTTATACTGTAACAGAGCAGGCGAAGCATACTGAAGATGATGATGCAAACTTTTCTGATGGCAGCAAGGGTTACACCGTAACATATGAGAATGGAAATGGAACGATCGCTGTGGGTACTGCTAACGCAGTTGTGACTAACACGAAGGGCACCACAGTTGATACCGGTATCAACCTTGACAACATGCCGTACATTATGATGCTTGCCCTGGTTGCAGTATGCGCAGTGGTTCTGTTTGTAAGAAAGCGCTTTTCTGCAAACCGCTAAATCCGGCACTGGTAACATCTGAAGATAATTACTGAATGGCTGACCACATCCCCGGAGCTGCTCCGGGGGACGGGAAGCCGCATGATACAGGGAGTGGAACTGTATGCGTTTAGCGGGAGCATTGCTGAGGGCGGCAAATGCCCTGGTCTCTTTTATAGTAGCCTTATGTCTCTGCACGGCAGGGCTGTATTCCGCATATGCGCTGTGGGACAACAGCAGGGTATATTCGGCAGCAGAAAATGTGCAGGCGGACATGATTAAATTAAAGCCCGTAGTCATGGAAACGGGCGGAGCTTCTTTCGAGGAACTGCTGGCAGTCAACCCCGATGTCTGTGCGTGGATCACCATAGACAACACAAATATTGATTACCCCGTTTTACAGGGAGAGACAAACCTTACCTATATTAATACGGATGTATATGGGAAATTTGCCATGGCAGGCAGCATTTTTCTGGATTCCCGCAGTGACCGCGGATTTGGCGATACCTATTCGCTGCTCTATGGACATCACATGGCGAATGGAAATATGTTTGGAGACCTCGATAAATTTGAGGAGAAGTCCTTTTTTAGTGCAAATAAGACAGGAACACTGATTTTGCCGGACAGGACCTATGACCTGGAAATTTATGCCTGTCTGCTGGTACAGGCATCGGAGAATATGATCTTCGATCCGCAGCAGCACCAGGATGACATACATTCCCTGCTGGATTTTGTAGAACAGAAGGCATTGTACTATGATGCGGATACGGTCGCAGATCTGCGGCAGACGGATGGAGACAGCCAGATTCTGGCGCTTTCCACCTGCTCTTCAGAATTCACAGATGCAAGGACCATTATTCTGACAGTGATGAAACCACATGTCAGTGAATAGGAGGATATGAAAATGAAAACATGGAGACAAGGAATTCTGATGGCATTTGTACTTGCCGTATTCGGCATGATTGGATTTGTACCGTCAGAGGTTGCTGCTGCGGAGGCACTGATTACAGAGGTTCCGGTACAGATCACTCTGTCCGGTACGCTGCCGGAGGCGGCTGAAGATTTTTCCGTCGTACTGAAAGCGGATGACGCTTCCAATCCGATGCCGCAGGGCAGCGCGGATGGCGCCTGCACGCTGGTAATTTCCGGTGGGAATACAGAAAGCTTTCCGGTAATCCGCTTCTCGAAGGTAGGAATTTATCATTACACAATCAGTCAGCAGAGCGGCTCTAATGCGGACTGCACGTATGACAATTCGGTGTATCGTCTGACTGTTACTGTGACAAATAATGAGGCAGGCGGTCTCGGGGCAATCTCTGTTCTGTACCGCAATGAGGAAAGCGAAAAGCTGGACTGTGCTGTTTTTGCGAACGTCTATGTGACAGAGCCGGAGACTGAGACAGAATCGGAAACAGAACCGGAGACGGAAACAGAAAAACAGACTGCAAAGCAGACAGAGACAGATAAGAGCAGTGCGCCGAAAACCGGAGATAGTTCTAATCTGGCGCTGTGGATCGCGCTGATGATAGCTGCGGCAATCATAGTCTCTGCTGTGTTCGTTGCACGAAAAAAACAGCAGGCAGGAAATGGCGGAAAGAGCAATGGCAGGAAAGAGTAAGGATCTGACAGGGCAGCGGTTCGGACATCTTACGGCGCTTGAGAAGACAGAAGAACGCTTCTGCGGCTATGTGGTATGGCGCTGCCGGTGTGACTGCGGACGGGAAATCCTGGCCAATACAAAATATCTGCAGCGCGGAACAGTAACAGACTGCGGCTGCATTCCCAAAGCTGTTTCGAGGGGAAGAAATACTGCGGCAGACCTTACCGGACAACGGTTTGGAAAGCTGACAGTGCAGTCACGCGCAAAAAGCAGCCGGGGACATGCGTACTGGAACTGTCTGTGCGACTGCGGCAATACAAAGATCGTGTCTTCGCAGAGCTTAAAATCGGGGCGGGCATTGAGCTGCGGCTGTGTGAATCTGTGGATGAATCATATGAAGGCAGACCTTGCCGGACAGCGTTTCGGACGCCTGGTGGTGCTGGAACCGACAAAAGAGAAAAGCAAAAAAGCCTCTGTGTACTGGCGCTGCCGTTGTGACTGCGGCAAGGAGGTCGAGGTTACACGGGACGCTCTTTTGAGCGGCGCGCAGAAAAGCTGCGGCTGCCTGCGCAAAGAAGTACAGGACAGTATCAGAGACCGGCTGACGAGAGTGGACGGTACCTGCATCGAGTGGCTGGAAAAGCGGAAATACCGCAGCGATAATACCAGCGGCTTCCGTGGTGTGAATGAGACCAGGCGGGGCGGATACCGGGTAAATATCGGGTTTAAGGGGCGTCGTTTTTATCTGGGGAAATATAAGACCTTCGATGAGGCAGTGCAGGCACGGCTGGAGGCGGAAGAGATGATACACGGCGGTTTTGTGGAGAGCTATCGCCTGTGGAGTGAAAAGGCGCAGGCGGATGCCCGGTGGGCAGAGGAGAATCCGCTTGTTTTTGAAGTAGTAAAGGAAAAAGACGGACTTCATGTAATATCCAATGTCCGGGAAATAGTGTAGATAAAAACCGGGGCAAAATGCCCCGGCAATTATTTTGATCAGGTACGGACCAGTCCGTCTACATTTAGTACAACGCCTGTGATATAGGATGCTTTATCAGATGCAAGGAAAACAAAGGCGTTGGCAATGTCCTCTGGCTGCCCGAGGCGGCGCAGCGGAATGCGCGCAATCAACGGATCAATTACTTCTTTGGGTACAGCGCGCATCATATCCGTATAGGTGATGCCAGGCGCCACAGCGTTAACACGGATTCCCCGGGTCCCCAGCTCCCGCGCAAGAGAAAGCGTAAAACCATTGATGGCAAATTTAGAGGTGGGGTAAGCGATGCCGCTGGGCTGTCCGCACAGGCTGACTATTGAGGAGGTGTTGAGGATTACGCCGCTCTTCCTGGCAGTCATGTAATCTGCAACAGCTCTGCAGCAGTTATATGCACCCTTTATATTTAAATTCATTACTTTGTCAAAGAGCTCTTCTGTGTAGGAAGTGAACGGAGTGCTGTCGGACATGCCGGCATTGTTTACAAGAATATCAATCCGTCCATACTTTTCTGCTACTTTGTCAAATGCAGCTTTTACACTCTCATAGTTCAGCAGATCAGGGCTGATTCCCTCTACCGGAGCGTCCGGATTTTTATCTTTAATCTGGTTGACGGCTTTCTCTGCAGTTTCCGGACGGGAACCGCACAGCACAACGGTTGCACCTTCCTCTAAAAATGCTTCTACTGTAGCAAAACCGATACCACGGCTTCCGCCTGTAACGATCGCAACCTTGTTTTCTAATTGTTTATCCATTTTATGAACCTCCAATTTAATACATGATTCTCTATAAAAAACAAATAACTTTTATTATAAAATATCATTTTAAAGGATGCTTGTCAATCAGAATTCAGAAAATTCAGAAAAAAAATTACTTTACAAAAATGGAAAAAATCAGTTGACAAGCGAAAGGAAAACAGCTATAATAATCATGCTGTGGCGGAATAGCTCAGTTGGCTAGAGCACACGGTTCATACCCGTGGTGTCGAGAGTTCAAATCTCCCTTCCGCTACTTATGAGACCCTGGCAGATGCCAGGGTCTTTGCTGTGAACGGGGTTGAACAGCAACGATAAAAGTCATCGCACGCTGTGCACCATTTTTCGTTGACAAATGCATAAAAAAGCGATATCCTAATATTAAGATTTTGTCATTTTGTACAAAATTATTCAATAAAATGATCAGGAGTGGTGAAAATGTATCAGGAAGATTACAGACGCTGGCTTGCTGCAGATTTGGAAGATGCAGATTTAAGACCGGAACTTGCAAAAATTGAAGGAAATGATGATGAGATTAAAGACAGATTTGCGGTAGCGCTGAAATTCGGTACCGCCGGGCTCCGCGGTGTGCTCGGAGCAGGTACAAACCGCATGAATATTTATGTTGTGCGTCAGGCGACACAGGGGCTGGCAAACTGGGTAAAGACGCAGGGCGGCAATCAGCTTGTAGCGATCAGCTACGACAGCCGTCTTAAGAGCGATGTATTTGCAAAGACAGCGGCAGGCGTTCTTGCTGCAAATGGTATTAAGGTACGGATTTACGACGCGCTGATGCCGGTACCGGCGCTTTCCTTTGCTACGCGCTACTATGAGTGCAATGCAGGTATTATGGTGACAGCGTCCCACAACCCGGCAAAATACAATGGATATAAGGCATACGGTCCGGATGGCTGCCAGATGACAGACGATGCGGCTGCGATTGTTTATGAGGAAATCCAGAAAACAGATGTGCTGGACGGCGCAAAATATATTTCCTTCGCAGAGGGCGTAGAGAACGGTATGATCCGCTTTGTGGGCGACGACTGCAAGAAGGCATTCTATGAGGCAATTGAATCACGTCAGGTTCGTCCGGGTCTCTGCAGTACGGCAGGACTGAAGCTGGTATACAGCCCGCTCAATGGCGCTGGTCTGGTTCCGGTCACACAGGTACTTAAGGATATTGGCATTACCGATATTACGATCGTTCCGGATCAGGAATACCCGAACGGCTATTTTACAACCTGCAGTTATCCGAATCCGGAAATTTTTGCTGCACTGGAGATGGGGCTGAAGCTTGCCGAGGCGACCGGCGCAGATCTGATGCTGGCTACCGATCCGGATGCAGACCGCGTAGGTATCGCCATGAAGTGTCCGGACGGTTCTTATGAGCTGGTAAGCGGTAATGAGATGGGTGTTCTTCTGCTGGATTATATCTGTGCAGGACGCATCGAAAAAGGTACTATGCCGGAAAAAGCAGTTGCTGTGAAATCTATTGTATCCACTCCGCTGGCGGATGCAGTGGCAGAGCACTACGGTGTGGAGATGCGCAATGTTCTTACCGGCTTTAAGTGGATCGGCGATCAGATCGCGGGACTGGAGGCGGCAGGCGAGACAGACCGTTTTATCTTTGGTTTCGAGGAAAGTTATGGATATCTGGCTGGTCCGTATGTGCGCGACAAGGATGCGGTAATCGGTTCCATGCTTATTTGTGAGATGGCGGCGTACTACAGAAGCATCGGCAGCTCGCTCAAACAGCGCATGGAAGAGATTTATAAAGAATATGGACGTTATCTGAATAAGGTGGACAGCTTTGAATTCCCGGGTCTGACCGGTATGGATAAGATGACGGGGATTATGCAGGAGCTGCGCGAGAATCCGCCGGCAGATATCGCAGGCTATAAGGTAACGAAGGTGACAGATTACAAAAAGCCGGAGGAAACCGGACTCCCGGCAGCAAACGTGCTGATTTATGCGCTGGAAGGCGGAGCAACGGTGGTTGTTCGTCCGTCCGGTACAGAGCCGAAGATCAAGACCTACTTCACCACACTTGGAAAGGATCTCGCAGAGGCGCAGGCGCAGAAGGACAAGCTCGCAGAGGCATTAAAACCATTGTTCTCCTGATATACATAATAGTGAAAGGCGCTGCACAAATGGGTGCGGCGCTTTTTGCGGTCTGCGCTGAATGTCCAGTGGACATCCGTATAGCGCCGACCACAGCGGAGCGAAGACACCATAGACATAAAAATTAGAAAATTTAAGATTCTCTCTGCCCGTTTGACAAATTCTGCGCGTTTTTGTGTGTATACTTAGACGTGAGACGCAGCGGGAATGCGGAGGCATTTTCGAAGCTGATTCAGGTCTGGGAGGCAATGAGGATGGAAGAGTGGGAGAGAGCATCGGAAAAGGGACGGATTGAGCGCTGTGCGGAATCGTTTCAGCGGCTTGCGGAGGTTTTTCAGTATCTTCCATCGCAGAAGGAAGAACTGAGTGAGGATGATCTGGAGGAAATTTATGATACCGTGAAGGGAAAGGTCTGCCGTACCTGCGGAAAGTATGCTGCGTGCTGGGAGAAGAACGGAGCAAAGACGGCGCGTCTTGTCTATGAACTGCTGGAGGCTGTGGCAGAGGACGGGGAAGAGAGCGGCGGCTGTCCGGCAGAGGAAGAACGCTTTGCGGGCTACTGTGTGAAGGGCTATTCTTTCGCGGAGGAGCTGCGAAACAGCTTTTTCCGGGCACGTATAAATCTGATGTGGAGCAACCGTATGCTGGAAAACCGGGCGGCAGTGGCAAGGCAGCTTGCCGAGACGGCACAGATAATACAGGAGATTGCCTGCACGGTCTACGAAGCTGCTGACGCGGACAGCGAACTGGAGCACAGGGTAAAGACGAAACTGCGTCTGCAGAATGTGCGGGTGCAGAATCTGCGTATTCTGAAAAACAGCTGGGGACCGCCGGAAGTCGTCCTGACGGCCAAAACACCGCGCAGGCACTGTGTATCGGTAAAGGCGGTTGCCGATACTTTGTCGAAAGCCTGCAGCCGCCCGCTTGTTCCGGAACGCAACAGCCGTCTTACCCTGGGTGCGGAGCCGTCTACCATCCATTTTGTAGAGGAAACAAGCTATTATATGCTCACTGGCTCGGCAAAACGGACCTGTGCGGGGCAGGCAGCCTGCGGAGACAATTTCTCTGTGCTGACAGGCAGCCACGGGCAGGTGATTCTGGGTATTTCAGACGGTATGGGAAGCGGTGTGCGGGCAAACCGGGAAAGCCAGACTGTCATCGAGCTTCTGGAGCAGTTTATGGGCGCCGGGTTTACAGCAGAGACGGCGGTGCGGATGATCAATTCCTCCATGGTGCTGCAGCGGGGAATGCAGCGCTTTTCCACACTGGACATCTGCGGAATCAATCTGTATAATGGTCAGTGTGAATTCTTGAAAATTGGTGCGGCAACCACCTTTATCCGGCGGGTCGGATGGGTGGAGACGGTTATTTCGACAAGCCTGCCGGTCGGCGTATTCCAGGAGGTCGATTTTGAACGCTCACGCAAATGCCTGGAGCACGGCGATCTGATCGTTATGATGTCGGACGGTGTACTGGACGCGCTGCCGCAGGAAGAGCAGGAGGAACTGATGAAGTACCTCATTTTGCAGATTCATTCCGACAATCCGGCAGAATTTGCCGATCTTCTGATGGAGCAGGTGCTGTCTTTTGCAGATGGCACCGTAAAAGACGATATGACAATTCTTGCGGGCGGTTTCTGGAAAAAGTAAGGAGAAGTACGTATGCAGAAAGCATTTGCCTATATGGAGAAATACCATATGATCGATGCGGGTGACAAAGTAATAGTGGGCGTATCGGGAGGCGCTGATTCCCTATGCCTGCTTTTTGTATTGCTGGATTACCGGCAGCGGCTGCCGTTTTCCATTACCGTGGTGCATGTAGAGCATGGCGTGCGCGGGCAGGAAAGCGTGGAGGATGCCCGGTTTGTGGAAAAAATCTGCCGGGAGCAAAAAATAGAATACCGGCTGGTATCCTGCCGGGTGCCGGAGCTGGCGCAGCAGGAGGGGCTGTCTGTGGAGGAAGCCGGTCGCCGGGCGCGCTATGAGGCGTTTGCACGCATCAAGAAAGAGATGGGGGCGGATAAGATCGCGGTAGCACACAACCAGGATGATCAGGCGGAGACGGTTCTTTTTCAGATTGCGCGGGGCAGCGGACTGACGGGTGCAGGGGGCATCCGCCCGGTGCGCGGAGCCATTATCCGGCCGCTGCTTGGCTGCAGCCGCGCGGAGATAGAGGCATATCTGCGCGGACGCGCGCTGACATGGTGCACGGATGCCACGAACAGAGAGCTGGACTATACGAGAAACCGTATCCGTCATCAGGTCCTGCCGGTCTTTGAAGCGGAAATCAACCGCAAAAGCCGGGAACATATTGTTGCGCTGGCAGAAGAATTACAGCGGGTGCAGGCATACATGGAGCAGGAGACTAAGCGGTGTCTTGAGGAACTGGCGGTTTTCCAAAATGGAACGGTACAGCTTACAGCGGCTGCACTGAAGGAAAAGCCCGTGCTCCTGCAGGAATATGTGCTGCGGGAGAGCCTCAGAAGAGCAGGCTGTCCGCTGAGGGATATCGGGCGCAGGCATATTGCGGATATGCAGAAACTGCTGGATGGGCAGTCGGGGCGGCAGACGGCGCTGCCCGGCGGCTGGCAGGCTGTGCGAAGCTTCGATAAATTAATCCTTCGCCGGAAGGAAAAGGAGCGGGCGGCATTTGCCTTTGCAGCGCGTGTTACGGTTCCGGGAAGCTGTGAAACACCACAGGGAACCTTTCTGCTGCAGGTTTTTCCAAATGAAAATAAAAATATTTTTCAAAATACATATACGAAATGGCTGGATTGTGATAAAATAGGCAATAATCTATTTATCCGCACGCGCAGACCGGGGGACTATATCGTTATCAACCGGCAGGGCGGAAAAAAGAAATTAAAAGAATACTTCATCGAAGAGAAGATACCGGCAGAGCAGCGGGATCATATTCTACTTCTCGCGCAGGGAAGTGAAATACTGTGGGTGATTGGACACCGCATCAGCGAAGCATACAAGGTATCATCGGAGACAATGAGGATTTTAGAGATACGGAGGATGGGAGAAAGCTATGGCGGAGAAAATCAGTGTATTAATTCCGGAAGAGGAAGTCAACAGGAGAATTGAGGAGCTTGGGAGGCAGATCAGTGCGGACTATGAGGGCAAATCAGTGCATCTGATCTGTGTGCTTAAGGGCAGCATCTTTTTTACCTGTGAACTGGCAAAGAGAATCACCGTTCCAGTGACGCTGGACTTCATGTCCTGCAGCAGCTACGGATCGGGCACAAAATCAAGCGGAGTGGTGAAGATCGTTAAGGATCTGGATGAACCGCTGGAGGGCAGGCATGTGATCGTCATTGAGGACATCATCGATTCCGGCAGAACCCTGAGTTATCTGCTGGAAATTCTGGAGGCGCGCAGACCGGCGAGCCTGGCGCTTTGTACACTGCTTGATAAGCCGGACCGCCGGGTGAAGGATGTGAAGGTGGATTACACCGGCTTTGAGATTGAAGATAAATTTGTCGTGGGCTATGGGCTGGATTACGCACAGCGCTATCGCAACCTGCCGTATGTAGGTGTAGTGGAGCTGTGAGAATGGCAGAAGTCCGCGTTAAGGAATAGCTGGAAAGGAGATTACTTTTGAACAGAAGAAGTATTGGTGTTTATTTTATTGCTCTGGCGCTGGTTGTGCTGATTTTATTTGGCATGCGCGGCGGAGTGACGATGGAGGAAAAATGCACCTACAGTGATTTTGTGCAGGCGCTGGAAGATAAGAAGGTTGCAATGGCGGAACTGCGGCAGAACAGCGAGGTGCCGACCGGAGAGGTCGTTCTGACCATGACAGATGGCAGCGTGTGGCAGGTGTATCTGACGGATGTGAGAGAGGCGGAGAGCCTTCTGCGCGAGCATCAGGTTTCTTATGATACTTACGATGTCCCGACTGACAGCTCGTTTTTGACGAGCATCATTCCGGTGCTGATGATGGGCATTATTCTGGTGGTATTTATTATCATGATGAACCGTCAGTCGGGCGGCGGCAGCAAGATGATGAATTTTGGAAAGAGCCGCGCCACACTGATCCTGCCGGATGCCAAAAAGGTGACGTTTAAGGATGTTGCCGGGCTGCAGGAGGAAAAAGAGGATCTGCAGGAGCTGGTAGATTTTCTGAAGGATCCGCAGAAATATACAAAAATGGGAGCGCGCATCCCCAAGGGTGTGATTCTGGTCGGCTCTCCGGGTACCGGAAAAACGCTGCTCGCAAAGGCGGTGGCAGGAGAGGCAGGCGTTCCGTTCTTCAGCATTTCCGGTTCTGATTTTGTGGAGATGTTCGTCGGTGTCGGCGCATCGCGTGTGCGCGATCTGTTTGCCGAGGCGAAGCAGAATGCGCCTTGCATCGTCTTTATTGATGAGATTGACGCGGTGGCGCGCCGCAGGGGCACAGGCATGGGCGGCGGTCACGATGAGAGAGAACAGACACTGAATCAGCTTCTCGTTGAGATGGATGGTTTCGGGGTAAATCAGGGGATTATTGTGATGGCGGCTACAAACCGGGTGGATATTCTCGATCCGGCGATTCTGCGTCCGGGTCGTTTTGACCGGAAGATCGGCGTCGGGAAGCCGGACATCAAAGGCAGAGAGGATATTTTAAAGGTACACGCCAAGGGCAAGCCGCTCGGTGATGATGTGAATCTGGCGGATATAGCACGCACGACGGCGGGCTTTACCGGTGCAGATCTGGAAAACCTGCTGAACGAGGCGGCAATTTATGCGGCAAAGAACAGCCGTGCGTACATTATGCAGACGGATATCCATCAGGCATTTATCAAGGTCGGTATCGGCGCAGAGAAAAAGAGCCGCGTCATTTCTGATGCGGAGAAGCGCATTACAGCGTACCATGAGGCGGGGCATGCGCTGCTGTTCCATCTGCTTCCAAACGTGGGACCGGTACACACGATATCCATCATTCCTACCGGCATGGGTGCCGCGGGCTACACGATGCCGCTGCCGGAAAAGGATGAGATGTTTATGACGAAAGGGAAAATGCTGGATACGCTGGTGGTAGACCTGGGCGGTCGCGTGGCGGAGGAGCTGATCATTGGTGATATTACCACCGGGGCTTCGCAGGATATCAAGCAGGCAACGCACCTCGCAAAGACGATGGTAACGCGCTACGGCATGTCTGAGAGGGTAGGTCTGATTGACTACAGCACTGATGAAAATGAGGTATTTATCGGGCGCGACCTTGCACAGTCAAGGGGCTTTAGTGAAAACATGGCGGCCATCATTGACGAGGAAGTAAAACGTCTGATTGATGAGGCTCACGCAAAGGCGACCGATATTATCAGAGAGCATATTGAGGTGCTCCATGCATGTGCAAAGCTTCTGATCGAGAAGGAAAAGATCGGACAGGAAGAATTCGAAGCATTGTTTGTATAATATTCACAAAAATGGGATGAAAAATTTGTGAAGTTTGTGTAGACTTATTTTGGGAGTCATGCTATACTACGTAATGTAAAACCCCCCAATACATTATATAGTTTTTGCTA
>DKTR01000091.1 GCA_002473385.1 Lachnospiraceae bacterium UBA7225 | reverse complement strand
AGGGGATGAGAGAATCGAACTCCCGCTAAAAGTTTTGGAGACTTCTGTCATACCATTTGACCAATCCCCTGTGTGTTGCTCACCAGATATTTATAGCACAGACAGGGGAAATTGTCAATAAATTTTTGTCAATTTCCCCGTTGTTTTTTCATCCTGTACTGAACCGAAAATGTCCTGGTGAAAACGCATGCTCATACGTCGTTATGAAGAGAACGGCAGGTCGGCATTGTCGCCGCTGAGTATGTAAAATACGGCTTCCCGCACGGTTTTCAGACCGACAATTTTTATACCGGGAGCTTTTCCAACTGTTTTGACAGATACCTCCGGCATTAGCACAGTGGTGAAGCCAAGCTTTCTAGCTTCATCAGTGCGCTGCTTTGCCATGTTGACAGCGCGGATTTCTCCGCTTAAGCCCACTTCGCCGAAGGCGATAAGCTTTTCATCCACAGCAATATCCTTATAGCTGGACACCAGCGCCAGAATGAGTCCGAGATCAATAGCCGGTTCTGTCATTTTGATGCCGCCTGCGATGTTGACGTAGACATCACAGGCAGACAGATGGATACCCGCCCGTTTTTCAAGCACAGCAAGCAGCAGATTCACGCGGTTGAAATCCGTTCCCGCCGTAGTTCGGCGCGGCATCGGCAGATTGCTCTGACAGACAAGCGCCTGGATTTCCACCAGCACAGGGCGCGTTCCTTCCATAGAGCACGCCACGACAGAACCGGAGGCATTCTCCAGCTTGCCGCTCAGCATATATTCCGATGGATTTTTCACCTCCACCAGCCCGGTACCCCGCATCTCAAAAACACCAATCTCATTAGTGGAGCCAAAACGGTTTTTTACGCCGCGCAAAATCCGGTAAACGGCATGGCGGTCGCCCTCAAAATAAAGTACGGTGTCAACCATGTGCTCCAGCACACGTGGTCCCGCCACAACACCTTCCTTTGTGACATGACCAACCAGAAATACCGTGATGCCCATGCCCTTTGCAATCTGCATAAACACACCGGTAGCCTGACGCACCTGGGAGACGCTTCCCGGCGCTGATGCCACCTCCTCGCTATACATGGTCTGTATAGAATCAATCACCACAAACTCCGGCTTCTGCCGCTGCAGCACCTCGCAGATGGTATCCAGATTTGTCTCACAGAGCACCATCAGCTCTTCCTCAAAACGTCCGACACGCTGTGCGCGCAGCTTTAACTGCCGCGCAGATTCCTCGCCTGATATATAGAGCACTCTGTGTTTCCGGTTGACCAGGTCACGGCACACCTGCAGCAGCAATGTCGATTTTCCGATGCCGGGATCACCACCTACCAGGATCAGTGATCCGGATACAATGCCGCCGCCAAGCACACGGTCCAGTTCCGCCATACCCGATGAGGTGCGTTCGCTTTCGTCGGCACTGATCTCTGAGAGACGCACCGGCTCCTGGCCGGGTCCGGCTGCCGCCGCCCGCCCGGTCTTTGCAGCCGCACTTTTTTTCGGCGCAGCCGGTTCCTCTACAAAAGTATTCCACTCGTGGCAGCCCGGACACTGCCCCTGCCATTTCGTCGACTCGTAGCCGCAATTCTGGCAGAAAAATACGTTTCCTTTCGCTTTTGCCATCTTCCTACTTCACAATCTTCACAGAAACACTCTTACCCGTCTCAAGTTCAACGCTCAGAGAGAGCTTTCCGCTTAAATTTGTTTTCATTGTTCCGGTGCTCTCACCGTCTATCTCAATCGCATAGACAGTATCCGCCTCCATCTCCACAGTGATTTGCGCATCCTGCGCACCCTCGACCTCAAATTCCATGCCGCCGGCAGTCTCCTTCAGATGATGCACTGCTGTTCCCGGAACAGATTCGTACACAAACATTTCATTTCTTTCCAGCTTGGTAATCTCACGGAAAGATTTTACTTTATAGAGATCCCCGGCGTTTTCAAAATCCGATACCTTGGATTTCGTATCCAGAAGGTAATTTCCAAAGCTGATGGTTCCATCGTTTTCTTTGCAGATCAAACTTTCTACTACTGACATGTCACTGTCCTCCCATTTTATCTTACTGTTTTTCGAATTTTATTTTCCCGTTCGTCATCTTTGCGGCAACCGTATCGCCAGCCGCAACGCGCCCGGATAAAATTTCCTCTGCCAGAGCGTCCTCTACCTGCGACTGGATCGCACGTTTTAGCGGACGCGCGCCGAATTTCGGATCAAAACCCTTTTCGGCAATATATTTTTTCACAGATGGACGGACATTTAAGGTTATGTCCATCTGCTTCAGACACCGCTCCTCGAAATCTTTCAGCAGAAGTCCGACAATGCGGTCAATTTCCTCCTTATTTAAAGAGCGGAATACGATAATCTCATCGATACGATTGAGAAATTCCGGCTTAAACAGCCGCTTTACTTCCTCCATCACGCTGCTCTTCATGCGCTGGTAATTCTGCTTTTCATCATCCACCGCTGCAAAGCCAAGTTTCTTCGGCTCAACAATTGCCTGCGCCCCGGCATTTGATGTCATGATGATAATCGTATTCTTAAAATCTACTTTTCTGCCCTGTGCATCGGTGATGTGGCCATCATCCAGCACCTGCAGCAGGATATTGAATACATCAGGATGGGCTTTTTCCACCTCATCCAGCAGGATAACGGAATAGGGGTTACGTCGCACCTTCTCGCTGAGCTGTCCGCCCTCCTCGTAACCGACATAGCCGGGCGGGGAGCCAACCAGACGGGATACGCTGTGTTTCTCCATATATTCCGACATATCGACACGGATCATCGATTGCTCACTGCCAAATACTACCTCTGCAAGCACCTTGGAAAGCTCGGTCTTGCCGACGCCGGTCGGTCCCAGAAACAGGAAGGAACCGATTGGACGCGCCGGATCCTTTAAGCCGACCCTGCCGCGCTTGACCGCCTTTGCCACCGCTGTAACCGCCTCGTCCTGTCCGATCACGCGCCTGTGCAGTGTCTGTTCCAGCTTCCTCAGCCGTTTTGTCTCTTTTTCCGCCAGACGCTGTACCGGAATCTTCGTCCACATGGACACAATCGCAGCAATATCTTCCTCAGCAACCTCCGGACAGCGAACGCTGCCCTTCTGGTTCATCCGCCTCTGCGTGGCCGCCAGCTTTTTGAGAGTTGCCTCCTGCGCGCGGTTCAGCTTCTGCGCTTCCTCCCAGTTTCCCTGGATAATTGCCTGCTCTTTCTTTTCAGAAAGTTCCTCTGCCGCCGCCTGCAGCTTCTCGATACCATCCGGCACAGAGGAACCGCTGATCTGTTTGCCGGAAGCCGCTTCGTCAATCAGATCGATTGCCTTATCCGGCAGATAACGGTCACTGATATAGCGGGCAGAGTATTTCACTGCCGCCTCGATCGCCTCATCCGTAATCTTTACCCGGTGATGCGCTTCATAATTCGGACGCAGTCCCTTTAAAATAGCAACGGCATCCGCCTCGTCTGGTTCCTCTACAGAAACCGACTGAAATCTGCGTTCCAGTGCCGGATCTTTTTCGATATATTTACGGTACTCCGTAATCGTTGTCGCCCCGATCAGCTGCATTTCTCCGCGCGAAAGTGCCGGTTTTAAGATGTTCGAAGCATCCATCGCGCCTTCAGCGCCGCCTGCCCCGATAATAGTGTGCAGCTCATCAATGAACAAAAGTACGTCGCTGCGGGCGCTTACCTCCTGGATAACCCGCTTGATACGCTCCTCAAACTCGCCCCGGTATTTGGAGCCGGCCACCATAGCCGCCATATCAAGCGTATAAATCTGTTTGCCGCGGATAACATCCGGAACATCTCCCGCCACGATCCGCTGCGCCAGTCCCTCAACGATCGCTGTCTTGCCGACACCGGGTTCCCCAATCAGACAGGGGTTATTTTTTGTGCGCCGTCCGAGAATCTGGATAATACGCCGGATTTCCTGCTCTCTTCCAACAACCGGATCAAGCTTTTCATCTGCCGCCTGCTGCGTGAGATTACGGCTGAAGCGCTCCAGCATATCGCTGGATGCCTCCTGCCCTCTGCCCTGCACCTGCTGGACATACTCGCGATACTGCGATTCCTCCAGCCCCAGACACTCCAGCACGTCCATAAATACCTTCTGTACCTGGATTCCCATAGTATGAAGCAGACGCATTGCCACACAGTCAGTATCCTTTAAAAGCGCGAGCAGCAAATGCTCCGTGCCGATCTCCTTTTGACGGAAAAACCTTGTCTCCACCTCTGCCTGCTCCAGAATCGCCTCTGCGCGTGGGGAATACAAAATTCCCGCCGGTTCCATGAGCGTACCCTCCGGTACAATCAGATCGCGGACAAGCTCCAGCACCTTTTCCTCACTTACCTGGTGTTGCTGAAGAATGGCAGATGCCATGCCGCTGCTCTCCTTCAGCAGACCGAGAAGCAGATGCTCGGAGCCGATATAGCTCTGCCCGCATTTTTTCGCTGCCTGCTGCGCGAGCTTCAGCGCATTTGCTGCCTGTTGTGTATACTGCATATTTTTACATCCTTCCGTTTTTCATATCGTCTAATATCTCATCAATCATAGTATGCACTTCTTCACCGGTAATATTTTTGCAGCAGCCCTTTGCCAGAAGCACCCGCAAGGCACTGCGCATTTCCTCCATCGCCTGCATCTTGTCTGTATCCAGGGCAACCACCGCACCTCTTCTGCGGTCAAGCTGGAGAAAGCCCTCCTGGCGCAATACGGAATATGCTTTGTTTACCGTGTGCATATTGATGCCGATGTCGTCCGCCATCTGCCGGACCGAGGGAAGCGCATCCCCCTCGCGGATAGCAGACGTTGCAATTCCCAGAATAATCTGGTTTGTAAGCTGTAAATAAATTGCCTCATCGCTCTGAAAATCGATTTCAATTATCATCTGTACCACTTCCGTTTCCCAGATTTTTGTTATATATATTATAGCACAGTTGACTGCATATGCAAGCGAAAGTTTATGGAAAAAGGACCGCCGTATTGCGCGACAGTCCTCTTTTTCTTCCTCTTTCGTGCCCGTCTGTTTACAGATCGATCATCTCAACATTTACATCCGGCTCTTCTGTCTGCCCCTGCACCATGACTGGCTCAGAGGGTGCCTGTGTCTGCCTGGGCGCTGTATTCTGCACCGGCATCTCCGGCTGCGGTACTGCGCCTGCTGCCGTCATCTCCGGTCTCCGGGTTTCCTCCGGCTTCTGTACCGGTGCATTCACCTGCCCCGGCGCCGGCTGTGCGTGCAGCACCTGGGAGGCATTTCCAAATGCTTCCTGAACGCTTGCAGAAGCGTCTGCCATCGGCTGCGCGGCATACATTCTCTCCGGAGCCTTTCTGGCGGTATCCATGCCCTGCTGCATATTCTGCTGCGGGTTATAGTAGTAGGTCTGCTGCATATTCTGCTCCTTGCGCGCAAACTCCTGATTCTCTTCCGCCTGTCTTGCCTCTTTGAGATCTTCCTTGAGATCCTTATTGCGCAGGCTCTGGTTTATCATAAAGAACAGGAGCAATACAGCAAAGCCAACCAGACCGTAAAGAATCTTCATCAACAGGCTGATACGGTTTGTCAGATCCTCATTTTCCCGTGTGAGCGATGTCAGCTGAGCCTTTGCCTGCTCAAACTCCGCCTGCTGCTTCTGGGCCGCTTCACTCGCTGCCTGTTCCGACAGTCTCTGTGCTTCCTCTGCTGCTTTCTGCTCTGCTGATGCTTCCGTCTGCCGCGGCTCGGTTTCAGCCTCGCCCTCTTCAGTGGTAACATGCAGTGTATAGGATACACGGTTGCCATTAGCAGCCTCTACGGTAATGTAAACAGTAGAGGTTCCGTCCTCGCCGAGCTGTGTGCCGCTGATATCAATGACAGACGCATTTGAATCCGATGTAATTGGGTCAAGCAGCAGCTCCGTGGTTCCTGCCGGAACGGTAACATCATACTCCCATGTGGAGTACACAAATTCCGGTGAGCAGGCGGATGCGTTCTGCAGTCCCAGATCATATAACGAATTGTCCCCCGACTCGGCGGATACCGTCATGCACATCAGCCACAGCGATGCGATCAAAAATATAACCGCACAGTTCAATGTTCTTTTCAGTGTTTTCATGATACTACCTCTCTTTTGCATTTTTATTTTGCTTCATCAATCGCTTTTCCAATGTCATGACGATAATATTTGTTTTCAAAATCAATCCAGTTTACTGCTTCATATGCATTCGCACGCGCTTCCTTCAGATCCTTTCCGGTAGCAGTGACCCCGAGTACACGTCCGCCGTTTGTCACGATACCCTCGTCCGTCCGTTTCGACCCGGCGTGAAATACATAATAGCCATCTTTCTGTGCAAAATTCTCCAGACCATGGATCAGAAAGCCCTTTTCATATTTCACCGGATAACCGTCGGAGGCAAGCACCACGCAGACAGCCGCGTTATCCTCAAATTCCAGTTCTACCTGATCCAGCGTACCGTCGATACACGCCTCAAAAACCTCCACAATATCTGTTTTCATGCGCGGAAGCACCACCTGTGTCTCGGGATCACCGAACCGGGCGTTATACTCCAGCACCTTCGGACCGTCGGCTGTCAGCATCAGACCAAAGAAAATAATGCCCTTGAACATTCTTCCCTCTGCCGCCATCGCATCCACCGTCGGCTGATAAATATATTTCTGACAGAAGTCATCGATCTTCTTCGTGTAAAACGGACTCGGTGAAAAAGTTCCCATGCCGCCGGTGTTCAGCCCGGTGTCACCGTCCCCGGCACGCTTGTGATCCTGGGCACTTGTCATGGTTTTAATTGTCCTGCCATCCACAAAAGACAGCACAGACACCTCTCTGCCCGTCATAAATTCTTCGATTACCATACAATTGCCGGAAGCGCCAAACTGCTTATCCAGCATGATGGTCTTTACACCCGCCTGCGCTTCCTTCAGGCTATTGCAGATCAGCACGCCCTTTCCGAGCGCCAGTCCGTCCGCCTTTAATACAATCGGGAACTTCGCTGTCTCCAGATAAGCAAGCGCTGCATCCGGATCGTCAAAGTTTTCATACGCTGCTGTCGGAATATGATATTTTTTCATCATATCCTTGGAAAATGCCTTGGATCCCTCCAGGATTGCCGCATTTGCACGCGGTCCGAATACCCGCAGCCCCTCTTTTTCAAAAACATCTACAATACCGCCCACCAGCGGATCATCCATGCCGATCACAGTCAGATCAATTTCTTTTTCCTTTGCAAATGCCGCCAGACGGTCAAATTCCATCGCACCGATATTAACGCACTCGGCATACTGTTCCACACCCGCGTTGCCCGGCGCACAGTATATCTTCTCTACTCTGGGACTCTGGGCAACCTTCCATGCAATCGCATGCTCTCTGCCGCCGCTCCCTACGATCAGTACCTTCATTTCTCTCCTCCGCTTATGAATGCTCTGCCATTTTCCACCTTCACACAGCCGTTTGCGATTAGATTGATTGCCCGGGGCATAATCTGCCACTCTGCTTCCTCCATCACCCGCCGCTGCAGAATTTCCGGCGTATCGTCCTGTTTCACCTCAACTGCCTTCTGCAGAATAATCGGTCCGGTATCCGTCCCCTCATCCACAAAATGTACCGTTGCCCCGGTAAGCTTCACGCCGCGCTCCAGCACCTTCTCATGTACCCGCAGTCCGTAATAACCTGTTCCGCAAAAAGCCGGGATCAGTGCCGGATGAATGTTGATAATACGGTTTGGATATGCCTGCACCATTTCTTTGGGAATGACTACCATGCAGCCTGCCAGCACAATCAGCTCCGGTGCATACGACTGGATTTTTGCAAGCAGCGCCCGGTTGAACTCACCGCGTGTCTCAAATGCCTTTGGTGAAACACACACTGCCTCAATACCTGCCTGCTCTGCACGCTTCAGTGCATAGGCATTCGGATTATTGCTGATAACTGCCGCAATCTCAGCATTTCTGATCTTCCCTGCCGCCATCGCGTCGATGATTGCCTGCAGGTTCGTCCCGCCGCCGGATACAAGCACTACTATTCTCAGCATAACTCCACGCCCTTCTCCCCTTCAGCAATGCTGCCGATTACATATGCCGTCTCACCGGCCGCTGCCAGAGCCGCTAATGTCTTTTCCGCATCCGCCGGATCTACCGCAAGCGCCATGCCAATGCCCATGTTAAAGGTATTATACATCATCTGCTCCGCAATCTGCCCTTCCTTTGCAAGCATTCTGAAGATCGCCGGAACTTCGTAGCTGTCCTTCTTTACCACTGCCCGCGCACCGTCCGGCAGCATTCTCGGAATATTTTCGTAAAAACCGCCGCCTGTGATGTGACTGCAGCCTTTTATACGCACGCCTGCTTCTTTGATGCTGCGCAGCGCCTTCACATAAATCCTGGTCGGTGCCAGCAATGCCTCTCCAAGCGTCTTCCCAAGCTCTTCATAATATGTATTTAAAGATTCGCTGTCCATGGAAAATACCTTGCGCACCAGCGAAAAACCATTGCTGTGTACACCGGAGCTGGCAATACCGATCAGCGTATCGCCTGCCTTGATATTCTCCCCGGTAATGAGATCCTTTTTATCTACCACACCCACTGCAAAACCTGCAATGTCGTACTCATCTTCCGGCATCAGTCCCGGATGTTCCGCCGTCTCACCGCCGATCAGCGCGCAGTCTGACTGTACACAGCCCTCTGCCACACCGCCTACGATTGCCGCGATCTTTTCCGGGTAATTCTTCCCGCAGGCAATATAGTCCAGGAAAAATAACGGCTCGCCGCCTGCGCAGGCAATGTCATTTACACACATTGCCACCGCGTCGATACCGATGGTATCGTGTTTATCCAGAATAAATGCCAGCTTCACCTTAGTACCGCAGCCGTCCGTGCCGGACAGCAGCACCGGTTCTTCCATATTTTTTATTTTTGCCAGCGAAAACGCACCGGAGAAGCCTCCCAGTCCGCCCAGGACCTCTTCCCGCATCGTCCGCTTTACGTGCTCCTTCATCAGCTCCACAGATCTGTAGCCAGCCTCGATATCTACTCCCGCATGCTTATAATCCATAACTTTTTCTCCTCTCGCCTGCCGCTTTTAGTATGCCTTATATCCTACTTCCTTCAGTCTTGCGTCCTTTGCCTCTACCTGCTTCTTCAAGTCCTCAGAGTAAGCTTTCAGACGCGCAAGAAGCGCTTCATCTGAGGTGGCAAGGATTTTTGCCGCAAGCAGCCCGGCATTTGCACCGCCGTTGATCGCCACCGTCGCCACCGGGATGCCGGACGGCATCTGCACGATGGAATACAGAGAATCTCTTCCGCCGAGGGAACTGGTGTGCATCGGGATGCCAATGACCGGCATCGGGAAAATTGCCGCGCACATGCCGGGCAGATGCGCCGCCATACCTGCTCCCGCAATGATTACCTTAAAGCCTTTCGCTTCAGCTGATTTTGCATATTCAAAAAAAGTATCCGGCTCGCGGTGTGCGGAAATGATAGACATTTCGTATTCCACGCCAAGCTTATCCAGAATGTCTGCCGCTTTTGCCATAACAGGCATATCTGAGTCGCTTCCCATTACAATTCCAACTTTTGCCATGATCTTTTCTCCTTTAACAATTCTGTAATAACTGTTTCCATTGTACTAATTCTTTTCCTGCTTGTCAACATCCATCGGACGATTCAGGTCTGCTCACTTTGTTCGCAGCCGCCTTCGCAGATCCATTTAAAATTCGCTTCGCGAATGGGATCTGCTCACACCCGGATCACGTTCTCACGCCTCAAACAGCAGGTGTTTGAGGCTGCGCGAACAGTAATGGGCGATTTAATTCCTCGCAGCCGGGCAAAACAAAACGCCCATCTGCAATAACAGGAATATGCCTGCCCTCCGCCGTGATTACCTCAATCAGCGCCAGTTCATGGTACGGGATCGTGATGTCCGTGTGGCAGCCAAAATATGCCTTCGATGCGTCAGTTTTGCGCAGCAGCGACACCTCATTGTCCCTGGCAATAATCTCCTTGCCGTCCGGGTTGAATACCGCTGTGTCCTCCGCCCAGGAATAGCAGGTATCGCCGACTGCAAAATGCGGTCCCATCTTCTCCGCAATCAGAATCGGCAGCTTATCCCCAATCTGATATTTTTCCGCCATCACATACGCCGTAGTATTGGTGCCAATGGCAAATTCTCCCATCGGCAGAGTGTCGTGGTGAAACAGCACATTTTCGCGGACATAATTCTTATTTTCCTCTTCCGAATCAAAATTGGTACAGGAATAACCGGTAATCATGCCGTCCGTAAATATGATATCCAGATTGTGATAACACAGTTCATTCAAATAAACCTTCGTTACGTGCAGGCGCCCGTTCGTGCCTGCCAGCTTCGGTGAAGTAAATACCTCGCCAACCGGAATGTTAACATCCGCCACACAGTTTTCAAACAGCGTCTCCTTTTCCGGATCCTTCAGCTTTGGAAGCTGCACCGTCAGATCGGTGTGGTTGCCGCCTGCCCCGACAATGTGTACCTGCACACCCATATCCAGCGTATCGATGATCGTCTGCTGGATACGCCGGTAAAGCTGATAGTCCAGAGTATTGATCTTCACTGTCTCGCGGAAAATATCCTCAAAATCGCCGCCGATCTCCGGCACCGGGAACGCAATGATTGTAAAGCTGCGCTCGTCGCCTCTGATATAGCGGTTTGTAATCTGCATCGTCTCATTGGCCAGCTCCACTGCCAGTTTTTGCTGCTTTTCAGAAAGATGATAGGCTGCCGCCTTGCTCTCCGGCACAAACGGGATTTCCCCGAAGGTCTCCACGACCGCCGGACCTGCGTGTACATTCGCCAGTTCCTTATATTTTTCATAAACTGTGCGCATCACGCCAAGTTTGCGCTCCATAAACGCTCTGTCAAGGTAAATAGCGCCGTCCCCCTTGTGGTCATAATCAAACTGTTTGTTCGGAATTGCTCCGAAATAACCAATCCGCTCATGCTGGCGGCGGTTGACACTGTGCGCTGCCGCACGGTAAATTACCGGCTGCAGACCCATCTGCGCAAAGTTTTCGACTGCCTTGCGGATCATCCGCTCAAAGCCAAGCCTGTAGCGGATATTTACCGTTTTCTTTTTCGACAGATCTTTTTTTCCAAGAATAAAACCGATGCGATATCCCTCCGTATAGACAGATGCCATCCGGTCAATCTCCTCCTGCGGAAGGGAATTTAAAAACGCTGCCGTCTGCAGCTCATTTTCAGAAACATACTCACCATACGTATATAGATAACGCAGATCCGTCAGATCGGATTCCATTATGATGCGCACAGCAAAATCCATTGAAGGATCGATTGCCCTGCGGATATGATCCTCTCCAAGCTGATCGGCGTAATCGCTCACATGCCAGTAAACGATCTGCTGAATCTGGCGGTAAGTGGGAAGCGCTTCCCCCTCAAAGCAATTGTAAACCTCAATGAACAACTCACACAGAGAGGTGATGTCTGCGAGATCCCCCTCAAAGGCTGCCGGAATCATGCTGCGGATTTCTGCATATAAAAAAGAAAGAATCCGCCCGTGTACCTCTCCCAGAGTTTCCACCGCATAAGCCGGATTTCCATAACTTGTCTCATAATGTTCCGGAAGAATGTCTCCGTAGAGTGCACGGTTTACCTGCTGCCACTTTTCCAGGGAATACGTCTTTGTCCTCCCTTCAGAGATTTCTCCGAACATTTCTTTTATCTGTAAAATAAATGCCGCCGTCCTCTGAAAATATTCGTCAAACGGCTGCGGCACCTCTGCCCTTTCAGCGATCTGTGCGATCCGCTCCGCTGCGAGCGAAAATCTCTCCAGAACCATTTCGTCCTGCTCCATAGTAGGCTTCCTTTCTACACCCCGATCAGATACAGCGCCAGCCAGATCACAAAAACCGTCCCGCTCAGCACCGAACCGATCTTCGGGTATTTATATTTGATATTTTTTTCAGAAAAACTGCATACGCCAACGATAAAGCCCGCAAGAGCAAAGATCATCCCGCAAAGCCCGAATGCCCCGGCATAAAGCCCTGCATCGCCGCGCATATAATAGGAAGCATAGATCATCGCCAGCAGAAATACCAGCGAAACACTCCCCATAATTGTTGAGATAATTCCGTTCACGGAATTCTTTTTTTCTGTGAAGGAATACATCATTTTTTTAGCCATATCGCTTTCTCCTTATCCGGTTGCATACGGTAAATACCAGAAATCCAATCACGCCGCCAAGTGTGTTTAGCATCAAATCGTCCACATCAAAGCTGCCGACCCTGGAGATAAGCTGTGCACACTCCACCAGCAGACTGAACTCAAAACTCAGAAACGTGATCACGAAGAAATTGCGCGCCTTCCTGTTCAGTACCGGCAGAATCGCTCCAAACGGCACAAAGCAGATCACATTGCCCGCAATGTTTGTGAACACTGCAAGAAACCCCAGCTCCTCCCGATATGTCCAGAAACGAAGAATTTCCTTAAACGGCTCCAGATTATACGCATACTCCCGCTCTGTATACATTCTGTCGAAGCTTTCCGCAAAAAACAGAAAGTAGGTCAGCAAAAACAGATACAGGATAAACAGCATGATGCTGAACGCCTGTATTTTTCGTTTTGTTTCTATCTTCACCGGAATACCCCTATCTACAGCATCACATTTTTACGCGAAACCAAAAGTCTCGCCCCATTCACAATCGCAATGATTCCTGCAGTCAGACCAACCACGATCACGAGAATCCCGACCACAATGTCTCCGGCACCTGTCGCGCTCAATGTGCGGTAAATTTTTTCATTTTCGTTCATAGTCGTCTCCTTTACCTGTTATTTTGCGCCGTACTGTGCATAATACGCATCAATCGCGGCTTTCATTTCATCATTAATTATGATATTTCCTTTATACGGTTTATTATGCAGATATTCCACCACTTCTTCCATGGTAACAATGGCATTTGTCTCAAAGCCGTACAGCTCCTTTACCTCATCAAGCGCACACTGCCTGCATCCCTTTCCAACCTCCATGCGATCCAGTGACACCATCAGTCCTACAATTTTTACATCCGCCGCGCCTCTTACCTTCGGCACTGTCTCCTCCATCGATTTTCCGGAGGTAGTCACATCCTCGATCATCACCACACGGTCGCCGTCTTTCAGCTTACTTCCCAAAAAGCTTCCCTTGTCCGCACCGTGATCTTTTTCTTCCTTGCGGTCGCTGCAATAGCGGATTTCCTTTCCATACAGCTCGCTGAAGGCAATCGAAGTGGCTACCGCCAGCGGAATTCCTTTGTACGCAGGTCCGAACAGCACGTCAAAATCTGCGCCATACTTATCATAAATCGCTTTTGCATAATACCCGCCAAGCCTTTTCAGCTGTGCGCCTGTTACATAGCCGCCCGCATTCATGAAAAACGGGGACTTTCTGCCGCTTTTTAAAATAAACTCACCGAACTTTAACACCTGGCAATCCACCATGAACTCAATAAATTCCTGCTTGTAGGTTTCCATATTTCATAAATCTCCTTCGTTTACGCGGTTATGTGCGATGCATTGCAGCGCACGTTGTCATTTATTTTACCATAACCTTTTTAAAATAACAATTACGAAACCATAAAATACGGAAAAAACTCTGCCGCTTACCAGCCGCTTTCTCTGTGCCGCCTGTTCACTTTATCATTCCGGTTATGAGATGCAAAAGAGAGGAACTACTGCGTTCCTCTCTTTTTTGCTTCCATAATTACATCCTTTTTATTTTCCATTCTCTGCAAGAATCTGCGTGTCAATGAATGCTTTTTTCACGGATCAAACATGGTAGTAATTCCCTCAGGAATCACCAGTATCCTGCTCTGCTTCCCTACTATTTGCTCAGCCTGCTGCATGGCATCCTTAAAATCCGCAGCAGGAAGCATGTGAAAATCTCTGACAATCTCCGGCTCCACACTGCTGATAAAAATAACATGACATTTGCACAAAATTCTGGCAAAAATCTGCGACTGCCACTGATCCTGCTCTGTCTGATCCCGTGGAATTTCCGAAATATCTTCCAGCAGTTTTTCCACACTGTCCGCCTCCCGGAAGGTTCTGTAAAACCCTTCTCCTCCATGTCCGTCGCTGCATTCCGCAAACATAATGATAACTCCCCCCTGTTTCACGCAGCGTTCCGCTGTACTCAGACCCTTTACCGCCTGATAAATATTCTGATCCAGTGGATAGCCGTTGTTGGAAGTCACCACAATGTCGGCAGCCATCTCTTTTTCTCCGCACAGAGCTGTCAAAAACTCCGTCCCTTTTTTGTGCGCTTGCTCCATATCCCCCGCGAAAGCCCCTATTACCCGGTGCCCGGAATTGATCACTACATTTACAATATAGGCAAGACCTGCTCTTCTGGCTGCAAATACCATATCCTCATGAATGGGATTTCCCTGCAATATTCCACACCGGGAATTTTTATCACTGATAAAATCAGCACAATGATTTGCGTAAACCGTCTTTCTTCCGGCAATCCCGGGAAGAATACTTTTCCTTCCACCAGAAAAACCTGCAAAAAAATGAGGTTCTATAAATCCCTCCGCCACCAGCAGCTCCGCTTCTGCTGCCAGAGAATTAATCCACAGCTCTCCGCCGGAAGGCAGCCGCCCCAGACAGGTCAGCTCTTCAGAAGCACAATCATGAATCAGAATTTTCTCCTGTTCCACAATCTCCTTACCAAATTTGTTAATCAGTTCTTCTCTTGTACTTGCCCGATGACATCCCGTAGCAACCAGAATCGTGATTTCCGCTTCCGGGCTGCCCTGACGTATTTCGGACAGCATGGCAGGAATAATCAGTCTGCTGGGAACCGGTCTGGTATGATCGCTGGCAATTATCACGATTTTCTTTTTTCCCCTGGCCAATTCCCTCAGTTTTTCGCTGCCAATGGGATACTCCATGGCATCTCTGATCAGCTCCTGCTCTGTTTTTGCAGGTACATACTCGTCCAGGCGGCTTCTTACCACCCTGCATACCCTGTCCGTCTCAAGTTCTGCTGCCACATACCCTTTTCCATAAGGAATCTGAATCTCCATAATTCCTCCTTTTTACCGGCATCAAAGCTTCTTCGGAACAATTCCCACTCCTGCGAGACGCCGTTTCGCCTCCTCATACACCCCGGAGGAGAGTCTTCCTTTTTCCGCCGCACGGACATTGCTTCGCAGATGTTCCCCATTCTTTGTTCCCACAATTACGGTACTGATTCCCGGATGGGTAATAGCAAACCGGAGCAGAAAATCTGCTTTTCCTTCTCCCTCCTCAAAAAGCTCCTCCAGCCCCGCTTTCTCAAAAAGCCGGTCATATGTATCAAAATATTTTTTTATTGCTCCCCGGCAAATGATACCGATTCCATTGCGGTCTGCTTCTTCGATTACCTCTTCATTTGTCCTGGTCATGGCCCCGTAAATCAACTGGATTACCTCAAATTTTTTCCAGGGAATCATCTCTTTGCAGGCATGATAACCAAACATGGCGGGATACCACGGCTGATCCTGCATCCCATTCCGGCAGCTAAAAGCCAGATGGCGCACCTTGCCGCTCTCCTTTATTTTTTCAAAGGCTTCCATCACCTCTCCGCCGGGACCGCCCTCCAGATAATCCGGCATAATTCCGTGAAGCTGCCAGATATCAATGTAATCAGTATGCAAAAGTTTCAGACTCCTGTCAATATTTTTGTATAGCTGATCCGCCCTCCAGATATGATCCGGTCCCAGGGTAAATCTGCCCTGCTCATCCACATTACATCCGCATTTTGTGGCAAGGATATATTCATCCCGGCGATGTCCTATTGCCTTTCCCACGTATTCCTCTGTCCTGCCGTAGCATGGTGATGAATCAATAAAATTAATTCCAAGATCAAGAGCCTCATTCAGCAGCCGCTGTGCCTCCGGAAACTCCAGACCGCCGAGCTCCATAGTCCCAAAGCCTAAAACCCCGCTCAGCAGTCCCGTTCTGCCTACACTCCGTTTATCCATTTATATAACCTCCTCTTTCCACATCCGTTCTTCTCCCGGCACGGCTCTGAACCGTCTCAGTCTCTTTTGCATATGGGCTTCTCTCCCATGCCTCCAGATCCATCAGACCTAATCCCATACCATATCCCGGCTCACTGCCATACACATTCAGCATGAATGCCAGCCATTTTCCATCCGGACTTACATTGGAATTCGTAGCACGCCAGGGCCGTTTCCACAGCATTCTGGTCATTCTGGTCCGCTCCATGGAACCGTCGAGTTTCAGCTTCCACAAATCAATGGTAGGTGCCTCCGGACCGCCGTCGCAGGAGGATTCCAGACAGATATAATCCTCTGCCGGGAAAATACCCTCACACTCATTATGGATATGCGGCTCTGTAATGTACAGCCGTACTTCTCCGGTTTCCACATCTACTCCCTTCACAGTACAATAATAATCCTTTTTATTTCCATCCGCGGGGTTATAATACTCCGCCATAATTACCTCCTTATCCCCGTTCCGGAAATCCTGGGGTTCGGGATCATATCCATGGGCGCGGTAAATGACCTGGTCCTTTCCCAGCCGGGGGCCGTCCTCCCCATATTCGATTTCCGTCACATGCACCTCAAAATCCTCTGGTGAACCTATGCTGCTGTCATGATTTCCATTCATGGAATAAGTGATCCGGTTCCCTATTCTGGACACCCCGCAGCCCTCAAAAATACATCTTCCAAGAGGCTTCGGCGGATATTTTGCCTCTCTGTCCATAATCCAGAGCTCAGACTCCACTCTTCTGCTGGTATAACGATCCTTGAATTCTTTCGGACCAATCAGAATGTAATCTCCATTTGGCAGGAAAAGCACCCGCAAAAAGGAATGATGCTCACCCAGGTTTCTGGTCAGATTCCGCACCTCCCTGGTTTCCATATCGATTTCACACACATCCCCATAGTTACTCTCAATAAAAGCGATTCTCTTTCCGTCCGGAGACCAATAGGGCCGTTCCCCATATTCCAGCAGCTTATAGTGAAATTCCGGCGGATCATTCAGCGGAAATTCCTCTCTGGCAATCTGATTTTTTCTTGTCGGTTCATAGCTCATAACGTTTCTCCTTCTCTCCTCTAATCTGCATCCGGCTTTTTTACCGTAAAGTCAAAATAGTTTCCTTCGTTCCATAATATCCCTTTGCATGGATGGTTCCCCGCCGGTGTCCGCTTACACGGATGCGTTTCACGCTGCCTGGCAGTAAATCAAAATAATTATCGCTGAAATTCCAGCCGAAATAATCTCCATCTTCCTCTGCAAGCAATTCCACGCAACGGGCAAAGCGATCTGTCTCCACTACCAGCTCGTCTCCATCCCAGGATAACTTTAATTCACAATCCGGGAATTCTATATGGCGCTCAATATCCGCATATCCTATCACCTCGGTCAGCACTTTCCCGGTCTGATCCACAGCCCTGGCATACAGAATATGCTGATTCATCAAAAACTGCCCAAAGCTGTTCAGATCCGCCGCAAACAGACTCTGATCGGGCTCTGCCGAGAATGGAACCTGATAAAATTGAACAGCCTTATTTTTCTGCAGGTTGAACAGCTTCACGTAAATGGTTCCGCTGATTTTCTCCGCCGTATCGTTAACCGCCCACACCCCTATATAATCATCGACTGAAAAAAATACCTGGAAAGGCTGATAACATCTTTTCAAAGTATAATAAGGTATATAAGGCTCCATATAATAATCCAGCAGACCAGAATAGATGTGGGGTGCGCTGGTATTCATTTTCCACCATAAATGCCCCTGGCATCTGCGGAAGTCTTCCTGCCGCTGCTCATAGCTTCTTCCCCTGCGGTAGCGGCCCACACAGTCTTCCATATATCTGCCCACAGAGGCGCCGAACCGGTAAATCATAGAGGGGGCATCATTTGCATCGTAAAATTCCTCTACATGGGAAATCTTCTGCCAGCTCTCTGCCGATGTGAAAGGACGCCAGCTCTTCGGCCAGGGAAAAATACTTCCCTTACACATCTGTCCCGTCTCCCCCTCCGGCCACAGGCGGTCTTCCCCCAGCATTCGCAGCATAGAACGATATGCCGGCGGATATGCCCTCATATTTTCAGAAAGGAATACCGGATATCTGCCGCCCGGCACAAACCACGTGCTAGTGTAACTGTGGGTATCTCCGGCCAGCGGATCATTGGCATAACTGCCCCCGCTGGGCGAGGACAAATGGTAATATCGTTCCGGATCCAGTTCATGACAGATTGCACGGTAATCCTCATCATAAATTCTGTATCCGATGCACTCCTCCCCAGGATTCGAAAAATCTCTGCACATAATGCTCTCATTGCTCCCGCACCACAGCAAAATGCAGGGATGATAAGCAAGCCTTCTCACCTGATACTCTGCTTCTTTCCTGCATAGAGCACGGAATTCCTCATCCTCCGGATACATGGAATAATCATGGAAAAAATCCTGCCATAATAAAATTCCGGCTTCATCGCACATTTCATAAAACTCATCGGGAAGCCGGTCCGTACTGCCCCATATCCGCAGACAATTCATGTGAGCGTCCAAAGCCATACTTACAATTTTCTCAGCCCTTTTTCTCTGATAGCATCCCGTTTTATTATCCAGCGGAGCCACGTTGGCTCCCCACAGCCTGATAGGTTTTCCGTTCAGCCTAAAGGCAAGATCTCCCACTTTCTCAATACTCCGGAAACCTATGGTCTTCTCCATCCGGTCCTGCTCTGTTCCCTGCACCAATATACGCACGCAAAGCCGGTAGCTATAAGGAGTTCCCCTCTGTGCTACAGTCCAGAGCAATGGATTATCTACCCGCAGTTCCAGCTTCACCTGCCGCCCTCCAGCCTCCAGTTCCCAGCTCTGCACGCATTGATTCTGAAGCATCAGATCGCATATCACTACTGTACCCGGCTCTGCTTCCCGGAAAAGTGTCAGACACCCCTCGACCTTCCCGGTCAAACCTTCCCGGTCATTCCCATCTGCCGTCCCGGAGGGCGAAACCTCACTTTTCCCAGAGGGCGGATACGGTTCCAGTTTTGCCTTCAGATCAAGCCTCTCTATTCCCTGGGCACCATATTCCATCCAGATCTGATCATAAACACCCATTCTGGTCAGGTAGGGCGAAAACCCCAGATAATCGTCATATCCTCTGTGAAACCCGCGTATCAGAGCCCATTTGGGCATTATCCTGCCCTCATATCTGTCCGGCATCTCCAACTGTCTCAAATAAGCGTGGGGAGAGTGGATATGCAGAACCAGTTCATTCTCCCTCTTACATTTTCCTGCCAGATTCGCAGTAACCGGCAGATACACATCCTGCCCCGAAGCAATTTTTTCCCCGTTCCAGTATAGATCCGCCAGAGTGTCCACGCCATCCAGATGCAGCATACAAAAATCTGCCCGTTCCAGCTCCTCCGGTATCATCTCTACCCTGCACACATAAATCCAGTCTTTTTCGGAAACCCAGGTACAATTTTCCCCGCTTCCGCTGATAGCCGGATCCTCAATAATCTTATGATAAATAAGCGCTTCATGAATCTGCATCGGCATGAACGGCACCTCATAACCGCCCTTTTCCCCGTACCTGGAAAGCAGCCTCTCCAGATCTGAACCACAAAGCGTCTCTGCATTGTCCCATTCAAAAATCCGGAAACCGGTATTCAATATTTTTCTCACGTTCGCTCCTCCCGGATATGCTCAAAAATTTATTTTCCTGGCTTATCCTTTTACTCCCGTAGTCGCAATTCCTTCCACGAAGTACTGCTGCAGACAGGCAAACACAATCAAAATCGGTATCAGCGCCACAATCGAGCCTGCCATAATCAGAGAATATTCTGATGAATATTCCGTGATAAAGCTGCGAAGCCCCAGCTGTATCGTCTTGAGCCGGTCTGAATTAATGTAGATCAGCGGTCCCATAAAATCATTCCATACCGTGGTAAAGGAAAAAATGGTAAGGGTGGCAATCACCGGCTTTGAAAGAGGAAGCATGATTTTAGCATAAATCCCATACTCACTCATACCGTCAATCCGTGCCGCCTCGCATATTTCATTTGGTATCTCCATATAAAACTGCCGGATCAGAAATACCCCGAAGGCAGTAAAGCTCTGCAAAATAATCAGTGACAGATGTGTATTCACCAGACCCAGCTTTTTTATGATCATAAACTGCGGGATCATATAGGACTGCCAGGGCATCGCTATGGTACAGATGTATGCCAGAAACAGTGTATTTTTTCCTGGAAACTCCAGCTTTGCGAAGGCATATGCAGCAAAGGTACTGGTAAGAAGCTGTATCATAGTAATAATCACTGTCAGCTTTGTCGTGTTAAAAAAGTACTGAAGCAGCGGAATTTCCTGCCATATCCGCACATAGTTATCGGTAGTAAACTGTTTCGGCCACCACTCAATAGGATATGTAAACACATCCTTATTCATTTTAAAAGAGGAAACCAGCATCCAGGCAAAGGGAACCAGCATTATCACACTTATACCTGTCAATAAAATATAGATAATCATTTTTGTAGTACGTTGTTTTGCTTTCAAGCTTTCTTTCCCTCCAATCCGTCCGGAGCATATTTTACATATTATTTGCCCATTTCTTTTCTCCTCTGAACTGAATCAGAGTAATCACCAGCACCAGCACAAAGAGAACCGTAGCTACTGCACTGGCATACCCAAACTTATATTCCGTAAAAGCGCTTTGATAAATATGCATAACCAGAACATTGGTCGCCCTTCCCGGTCCTCCCTCTGTCATGGTGTATATCAGATCAAACACCTTAAAGCAGGAAATTGTGAGCATAATACTTACAAAAAAGGTAATTGGCGTCAGCATGGGAAGCGTAATCCTGCGAAAAGACTGCCATCCTGATGCCCCATCCATTTTCGCCGCCTCATAAAGCTCATAGGGAATTCCCTGCAGTCCCGCCAGATAAATAATCATATAATATCCTGCGTTCCTCCAGATGGATGCCAGAATTACCACCGGCATTGCCCAGTCTGTGGAGGCAGCCCACCTGGGCGGATTCGAAATGCCAAGTCCCTTTAAAAACATATTTACCGGCCCCATATCCGGATTAAAAAGCATATTCCATACTGCCGCAATCGCTACCACCGCTGCTACATGTGGAAAAAATATGGCTGAACGAAAGGCGGTTCTTCCTTTTATCGGAGCATTCAGCAGCTTTGCCAGTCCCAGAGAAATCACCATAGTGACCGGAACTGTACCAATTGCATAATAGATTGTATTCCAGAATGAAATTTTAAAAGTGCTGTTATGAATCATCCTTACATAATTTTTTATTCCGACGAAGGAAAACTGATCTCCCGCATTCCAGTCAAACAAAGAAAGTACCAACGTGAAGAACACGGGAATTAATGTAAAAATCAGATATCCGATGAAATTTGGAGCTATAAAGGAATAAGCTACCAGATTATTCCTCGCTTTTCTAGAAGACAGCAGCTTCATAGTCAGTCATCTCCTTTCCCTTTCTTTCCTTTTTTAAAAAAGATGCCGGAAAATTTGAATCAGCCGCAATGCCCGGTATCTATCAGACAGCTCATATCACCAGGCATTGCGACAGTCAATGCTTTTACGGCATCCAAATCTCTTTCATTATTCGTTCAATGCTTCATTAACGCGATCTGTCAGTTCCTGCAGCCCCTCATCTACCGACAGGCTCTTTGTCATAATCAGACTGTTCTCTTCATTAAGAATTGTTCCGATTGTTCCGCTCTTTTCATGAACCGGCACCTCAAAAGAAATCTGATTCACTTCAAAGGCACTATCACAATCCTCCGGGAATCCTTCCTGATGAATGTAAATGTCCATGATCTCATCCGTACGTACTGCCGGAAGCGCTCCGTTTGCTGCAATAATCTTTGCCCCTTCTTCGCTGGTCAGGAATTTCACAAACTGCCATGCCGCCTCTTTATTCTTGGATTTGGAATTAACGCACATGGGGAAAGCCGCGCCTACCGCATCGCCTGACTGACCGTCCGCTGTATGCGGTGCCTTTACCATCGACCATTCAAAATCCAGTTCGCCTGCATTTGACTGTTCCAGCAGATACGTGTTAAACCAGGTTCCCTGATATACCGTTGCAATCTGCTGGTTAAAGAAGCAGCCGGTGTAATGAAGGTTGCCCGTGGAAATGGTGGAATAATCCATGATATAGCCTTTGTCCTGAAGGTCCAGAACCCGCTCATATGCATCCTTCATAAAGGAATAATCCGTCTCGATGGTAGTATGCTTGCCGTCACAAATGGTCATATTCTGAACACTGGCCGGCCAGTTCTGAAGATATCCTCCGTATATCTTATCTACTCCCTCGCCGCTGGTCATTTTTTCGCACATCACTGCCCAGTCGTCCCAGGTCATATCATCGGTAGGATAATCCACCCCTGCCTTATCAAATAAAGTTTTATTGTAATATAAGAGCCAGAGATCATTTCTAAACGGCAGACCATAAATTTCTCCGTTCAGAGTGAGCTTTTCGGCCGCGCCGTCATAGATAGATAAGTCTACATTATCCCGCTCCACGTAAGGCATCAGATTTTCTACCTGTCCATTGGAAGCCAGCGTCATATACTGCTGGTTATTCTTCGAATAAATCAAGTCAATATCTTCTCCGCCTGCCAGCATTGTGGTCACCTTTTCGATGTAGTCGGAGTTCAGAATATCAATCGGCTCAAAGGTTACATTTGGATGCATTTCAGTAAATTTATCCATTGCATCCTTGAAGTAACCGCAAGTAGCGTAATCCACGATCGTAGCTGTCAAAACAACCGGTTCGCTCTCCCAGTCCTCCTGTGCAGATACCGTCATCCCATAACCAGCCATTAATCCGACTGCCATAGAAGCCGTTACACATACTCCTAATCTTTTCTTCCAGTTTCTCATCTTTCTCCTTTCTATTCTTACTGCTCTGTTTTTTGGTATCTCCATTATCTCCCTTTTATCTTCAGAATGCCATAGAATTATCCCGATAAGAACTGTATATTTTTCACATTCTCTCCATATATAGGATGGAAAATTTTCATTTTTTAGTCAATTTTTCATATTCCTTTTACTTTACATGGAATTATGCTAAAATACAGGAAAAGAGGGAGGGAGAAAATCATGCAACTGTTTCGCTCACTAAAAACCAAGCTCATCGTCATATGCACCAGTATTTCACTACTGCTGGCTCTGCTCCTTAGTCTGCAGATCAATGGAACAATGAAATCCACTCTGGAGCGGGAGCAGCGGCAGACGATCAATTACAATCTTCATCTGATTTCTTCTAATCTGGAAAGGGAACTGGAGGTTCTGTATCAGCTAATCGTCTTCTGCTCCACAAATAAGGAAGTAATCCGCTTCACAAGCGGAGCCAGCCGTTCCTCCTTCTCCTCCTACCCGGTATCCATGACCGCCTGGGAAGCACTGAATGCCAGAATATTTAATTCTTCCATTGACAATTATATAAGGAAATTAGTGCTCTGCTCCAAGAATGATGACGTGATTATCCAGGGAAAAACTTCCGGTCTTCTTCAGGACAAGGATGCATGTGTTTCCCTCCCCTATTTTGAAGACCTTCTGAATGCCTCTGGCTATGAATGGATCGGACTGCGCCAGGAGCCCTTTTACTATTCCGGTGCCGATGCCTGGTCGCTGCCTGTAGTGCGTCCCATTGTCAACCGGGACTCAGGAAACATTGATGGCTGGATTTATATTGCAGTGTCCCCCGACATCGTCAGGGATAAGCTGTCGGACAATCAGCAAACCTTTCACTCTACCTATTACTGGATAATAGGGGAAAGCGCCTACCGTCTGGAAAACGGCAAATTCCACGAAACATCCATTTCTCTGGAAAAATCCACGGATGATCCTTCCTGCGGTGTCATAACAGAAACAGGAGGAGGCGTCTCTGATGTCATATGGGTCACAGTTCCTAACGCTCCCTGGATCATTTTGCAAACAGTTCCGGAAAACGAAAATCTGCTTCATGGAAAATATCTCAAAATTCTGCTGCCCTATCTGATCATGGTAATTCTGGTCTTTCTTTTTGCGGATTATCTCCTGATCCGCATTGTATCTGTACCGGTTACCCGTATCCGGCAGCAGTTAGAACTAATCTCCGGCGGTGATTTTACCATTAATCCGGCTCTGGAGACAGCTGATGAGTTCGGTGATATCGGGCGGGGCATCAACAATATGGCTGATAGTATCTCCCGGCTGATACAGCAGCAGCTGGATCATGAACATGAAAAGCAGCAGTTAGAGCTGATCAATCTGCAAAACCAGATCAGTCCCCATTTTTTGTATAACACACTGTGTACAATCAAATGGATGGCAATTCTGCAAAACGCCCCTGGCATCACGGAAATGCTGGATTCTCTGAGTCAGATTATGAAACACATATCAAAAAACACCAGCTCCAAAATTCCACTGGAGGATGAATTGAAGCTTCTTGGGCATTATATTACTATCCAGCGCTACCGGTACGGAGACAGCTTTACCTACTCTCAGACCATTGATTCTCCCTCGCTGCTTTCCTGTAAAGTGTTTAAATTTTCTCTGCAGCCGCTGATTGAAAATGCCATCACCCACGGCATCAGCGGAAAACAGCAATCGGGGCAGATTCATCTTCACGTAACCAGGGAAAATAACGATATTCTTATCTACATTACCGACAATGGATCAGGAATTTCCCAGGATCAGATTGATCAGATTCTAAACCATGATGAGGATATCACAGAAGAATTATTATTCAAGAAAATAGGATTAAAAAATATTGACCGGAGATTAAAGCTGGAATACGGAGAACGCTACGGTATTCTGATACGAAGTAAGCTGAATTGCTACACAGAAGTAATTGTACGTTATCCCTTTGTTTCCGCATAATGAAAGATTTTGCACTGATTTTCGCAATTCGTACCGGCAAAATAATCTATATACTTCCGGCAGCAGAAGAGAAAGGAGATTTTCATGTATAAAATGATTATTGTTGACGACGAACCTCTTATCCAGATGGGACTTTCATCTATCCTCGACTATACCGAAACGGATATCGAGATTGTCTGCACAGCCTGTACCGGACCGGAGGCCATCGACAAAATTAATCAATATCATCCTGATCTGGTAATGATGGATATTAATATTCCTATTCTGGATGGTCTGCAGGTAATGGAACAGATACAGGAGCAAAATACTTATCCGCCCCTTTTTATCATCCTCTCCTGCCACGATGAATTTGGATATGCCCAGAAGGCTGTCAAGCTGGGAGCTCTTGACTATCTGCTGAAAATTGAACTGACCCCGGAAATCCTGAAAAATACGCTGAAAAAGGCAGTCTGCCAGCTTAATCAGAGCCGTCCCGTCCGTTTTCATGATAATCCGGCGCAATATCGCGAGGAAATAACCTTAGTTGACAATTTCTTTCTGAAACTGTTGAACAACTGGTTTGATTCTCCCAATTCCATCCTGGATATGATGGAGGATCTCTCCATTGACCTGCCGGGCAGTTTCTATTCCTGTGCGCTTTTTAGCAATCCCCTGGCCAGAGAGGAGCAGCCTGCGGTTTCCCCGATCTACATCTGTAATCTGATTACCGGACTGTGCAAAAACTGGGGACAGATCTGCCATGTCATCCCCTGGGATTTCAACAGCTTTGCCCTGATTTTTTCTTTTGACATTGAAAAAGCGCAGGAACCGAAATTTTATCAGAAAACACTGCTGCCCTGCATCCATCACATACAGGATATGGTATACCGTTACCAGAATGTGCTTTACTGGATAGGGGCTGGCCGGCTGGTCCAGTCTGTTGACCAGATCTGCCTTTCCTTTAACGAAGCAAAAGCCGCCCTGCGGAGCTGTTCGGCTCTGGAATCCATCTCCCTCTTTTCAGGTCAGAAAACCGGTATGGGGCATCCTTTCAATATCAGTATTCTCCGCGATGAACTAACCTCTTCCCTGAACAATTACGACGTAATTACTCTCGTCCGGGTACTGAATCAGATTCCTGAGCTGATCCGTAATTATATTACTGACCCTGAGCAGGCCATCGCTATGTGCAGCGATATTGTTCATTTCATCCAGGTTTCCTACCAGGGGTCACAGGAAATCACCAATGATGATTTTAAGGCAAGAACTGCTTATTACAATCTGTACAAATGCAGGACCCCTGACCAGGCGGCAGAATGGTTTCAAAATTATATTGATGAATTGTGTATCCAGGTGAAGGAAGATTTTGAGAGCAAAAAGAACTGGCTGCTTCCCGGAATTTTAAAGTATATTGAAGAGCATTATATGGAACCGATCTCACTGACAGACGTCTCCTCCTGCTTTAACGTGAGCTGCGGCTATATTTCCACGATTTTCAAAAAGTACAACGGCATTGGATTTACCGAATGTGTCACCCAGGTCAAAATCCGCCACGCCAAACAGCTCCTGCTGCAGCCAGGCGCGCGTATTAACGAGGTAGCTTCTGCCCTGGGTTACAGTGACCCTTATTACTTCAGTAAGGTATTCAAAAAGCAGACCGGACTTTCTCCGAAGGAGTATATTGGGAAAAAGCTCATTCCATGACCGGCTAATCTCTGGTATACCGTCCGGTTCTGCTTCTTAATTACTAATTGAAATGAATCAGCCCCACTGACTGCAGCAGCAGTACAAACAGCATAACAGGCGCAACAATTTTAATCATAATAATATACAGCGTCCGTCTCTGGAATTTATAACCGCCGGACGTTACCTCATCAATGATTGTTTTCGGTTTTACGATCCAGCCAATCAGAACGCAGGTAAACATCGCTACAAGCGGCATCAGACAATTATTACTGATATAGTCCAGAATATCCAGAATCTGTGCGACTGCCCCGTTTGGCAGCCTGAACTCAAAATACAGCAGATTATATCCCAGACAGACAATAGTCCCTACAAGAATCGCATATATGGTCACAAGAATCGTACTCTTCTTTCGGGAAAAATGGAACCGGTCCATGATACTGGAAACAACTGCTTCCATTATCGAAACCGAAGAGGTAATCGCCGCAAACGCCACCATTAAAAAGAACAATGTGCCGATCACACCGCCCATTTTCCCCATTGCCTCAAATATTTTCGGCAGAGAAACGAACATAAGTCCCGGTCCTACGGACATTCCTTCCATTCCCGTAAATGTATAAACTGCCGGAATAATCATCATGCCGGCAAGCATCGCTACCAGCGTATCGAAGAATTCAATCTGATTGATAGAATTAATCAGATTTGTCTCCTTTTTCGTATAGGATCCGTAGGTGATCATAATTCCCATTGCCACGCTGACAGAATAGAAAAGCTGCCCCAGCGCATCTATCAGGATTGCCCAGAATTTCCCGAATGTCATTCCTGTAAAGTCAGGAATCAGATAAACCTTTAAACCCTGAAGACCTGTCCTGGTAACTCCCTGCGCATCCGTATGGGAAATTGTCAGGGAAAAGACGGAAATCCCTATAACAAGCATCAGCAATACCGGCATCAGCACTTTACTGTAGCTCTCTATTCCTTTATTCACTCCGCTGTATACAACACATGCAGTCAGAAGCAGGAAAACGATCATCCAGCCAATGGGCTGCCAGATTCCGGAAATATATCCTGAAAAATACCCCTCCCGGGCCGCCGCCGTGCCTCCTCCTGTTAAAAATACAGTCAGATATTTTAATACCCATCCGCCGATAGAGCAATAGTACGGTAAAATGATAATCGGTACCAGGCAGGCGAAAATTCCTATAAATCCCCACTTCGGATGAATCTTTTTATAAGCAGTCAAAGGGCTCTGCGCTGTTTTTCTTCCAATAGCGATCTCTGTCGTCAGCAGTGTGAAGCCAAACGTCAGTGCCAAAACCACATAGCACAGAAGAAATACGCCGCCCCCATCCTTTGCCGCCAGATAGGGAAACCTCCATATATTTCCAAGGCCGACCGCGCTTCCTGCCGCCGCTAATACAAACCCTAATTGTCCTGTAAAGTTCCCGCGTTTCGTATTCTTTTCCATAACCTTCCTCCCTTTAAGCCGTTAATACAATATTATAGGTCCTGCCAAACATGAGAAAGTAGCCATTTTTCGAAGAAAAATGTGCGGATTTCGAATGTTTTCGTCGATTTTGAGAGTGCGAAGCACGCAGAATCGACGTCAGGCTCATTTGTCAGGTAACTCACATTATAAGGTAAAGTGTATCCTTATTCAAGACATATTCTTAGCAAAAAGGAATCCATAGTTTTATATCATTCACATAAACAGATTATTCAAACGTATTCCTGACTGCAAAACTGACTTGATTGTCCGGAAAGCACACGGAGCGCTGCTCCATAGATGATTACTCATCCATTTTGCAGCGCCCCCAATGTTCCTCAGCATTGATGCTCTTTTGCATATTCTACAATGCGGTCAACCTTAGCCCCGGAGCGGGAATTCGGATCGTATGTATAAGAAAGATATTCTTTTGCCATCATTTTGGCAACCTCGCTCCCTGTTACCTGCTGTCCCATGGTAATGATATTCGCATTGTTACTCAGAACTGCGCGCTGCGCCTGATATACACTGGTAACATTCGCAGCATAAACACCCGGCACTTTATTTGCCGCCAGAGCAACCCCGATTCCGGTACCGCAAAATAACATTCCTCTGTCTGCATTGCCTGCTGCAACTTCTTCCCCGACTTTAATTGCAACATTTGCATAGATCGGGTCATCGCTTCCATAATCAATTACTTCGTGTCCAAGTTTTGTAACATATTCACTTACCAAAAGCTTCAATTGCGAAGCATTGGGATCGCATCCTACTGCAATTTTCATCTCATGACCTCCCATCAATGTCCTTTTTCATAATTAAAAATTCACGCCTCAAAGGTACTGCATTCCGCCATCACCATAGAAACGGCTCCCACAAGCGTAGTATCTACACTATGAAGCTCTTCCTGCGTACACGAACCGGCTCTCTGAAGCGGTTTTAAATCAGGATCTTCCACCAGTTCCGTTTTCATCACCCGTCCATCCAGTCCCGGATGCTTCTCTTTGATTCTCTCATGGAGCTTTTCAAAAACCAGTTTTTTTACGCAGGGATTACGTGCAATACTTCCCTCCATAAAAATCTGGAATACTCCGTCCTTCTGTGGTGCATTCATAGAAAGCATGGTAGAATAAATACAGTTTGCCAGAGTTCCGCATACACGATGAACTATCATTTTTGCAATTTCCAGAAGCTCCTCTTCTCCTTCCGTTCCTGCCGCCTCCAGAATTGGCGAAATATACGGAGATGTATAACTGGGATCCTCTGCATGCTGATAAAGCTCGAATACTTTGCGGCTGTCCCTGCTGCTTCTGAAAAATTCTTCCAGATTCTTGCCATCCAATGAGGAATTTCCCATTTTCACAATGGTCTTCAATGCATTTTTCATAACATTGTAAATACCTTTTCCGGAAACTGCATACTGCAGCTGGTGATTCTCTGTTTCTTCTGCCGGATAGAGCTCCTCATCATCCGGAAGATTATTGATAAGAAGCATCGGCAGATAATGCAGTTCATCACCATTTGCCATGCCTGTCCCACATATACAAAGAACCGTTTTATCTTCTACGGCAACATCAGAAAGAGAAACCGCACCGTGATGCGCAACAATTCCATCTGACTGATAGAAGAACCGGTAGTCCGAAGAAAACGGACGTGATGCCATATATTCTTTGAAATTCCTGGAAAAGCTTAAATTTTCTCCGATCTCATCCAGATTACGGGCAATCATTCCCTGTAAAAACGGCAGCTTTGTAGCATGCAGGGGGCAGTCTTCCTTTAATTGCATAGGAATAGAAATACCTATTTCGGGGCAGGGATCATTCTGAAGATAATCACAAATCACTTTATCCTTTAGAAGAAGATCGTCAAAAAAGTCCTTATAGTCTAACTTATCCTGCGGGTTTTCCATTGCACGCACATAATCTACATACATCAATCCCTGCTTCATAGACGCCAGCATAATTTTCGTATTGGAACCGCCCATAGAAATTGCCAGTGCTTTCTTATGATCCGTAAAAGACGGCGGTTTTATCTTTGCTATCTGAAAGTGTTTTTCCATAGCAGAATACGTACTTGGCATACGATTCTCTTTAAATCTGCAGATAAAATCTTCCAGTTCCCAATTCATATCCGGAATAAGTCTGCTCTGTAATTCCAAAAGTTCTTTTTTCATAGTTTTCTCACTTTCCTCATGAATGTTGTTTTGCAGCAAATTCACTTACCGTTTTCAAAATACCTTCTGCATCTAAACCATAATAATGCAAAAGTTCATTGTACGGACCCGTAACTGCATAAACCCTGGGTACGCCAATCATTTTTACCGGAACCGGACAGTATTCCGTTACAACTTCTGCCACTGCGCTTCCTAAACCGCCATGTACATAGTGTTCTTCTACTGTCACGATACGCTTTGTCTCTTTTGCCGCTTTCCGGATGATATCAACATCAATGGGAGCGATCGTAGGCATACCAATTACTCTTACATCCAGACCTTTCTCCGACAGCATCTCCGCTGCCTCTAACACTTCCTTTGTACAGGTCCCGGTAGAAATAATGGTAAGATCATCTCCTTCCCGGAGAACTCTGCCCTTTCCAATTTCAAACGGCTGTTCCGGAAACAGTTCCGGAATTGGAGGATTTCCTATTCTCATATAAACCGGGCCATCATGGGCAAGCATTGCACGCACCGCCTGGCGTATTTCTCCCGGATCCTGCGGACAAAGAACAACGGCGCCCGGAACCATTCTCATAATTGCAAAGTCTTCCAGAGAATGGTGTGTTGCTCCCAGATCTGAGTATGTAAAACCACCGTTACGTCCTACGATTTTTACATTCTGTTTCATATAACCCAGGTCATTGCGAAACATTTCATACGATCTGCAGGTAACAAATGGAGCGATTGCACAGAATACCGGAATCTTTCCAACAGTAGCCATACCCGATGCAATGCCTGTGACACCCTGTTCCATAATTCCAAATTCATAATAGCGGTCCGGATGATCAGCAGCGAACTGTTTAAATCCGCTGCTTCCGCCACTATCTGCTGAAAGTACGACAATCCTTTTATCCTTTTCTGCAACTTCTGCCACTGCAGCTCCGAAAGTTTTTCTTGGATCTCTTAATTCTGACATAATTTCTGTACCTCCTTTTCCAGTCTCTGAATATTATCCTCAATTTCCCTGACTGCAGCCTCAAGTTCTCCCTGTTTCGGTGTCCAGAAATGATATTGTGCCTTGTTCTCAGCAAAGGAAATGCCTTTTGCTTTTACTGTATGCGCAATGATAGCACTCGGCTTATTATGATTATCAGAAACAGTCATTTTTAATGCCGCTTCAATTTCCCGCATATTATTTCCATCAATATCCTGTACATTCCATCCGAAAGCCCGGAATTTTTCTGAGATAGGTGTCATGTTCATAACATCCTGTACTCTTCCGGAAATCTGAAGACCATTAAAATCAACAAAAACTATAAGATTGTCTGCATGATGATGTGCTGCAGCGGCTGCTGCCTCCCAATTGGAGCCCTCTGCCAGTTCTCCATCTCCCATCACAACATATACCCTTGCATTTTTCCCGCTGTCTTTCAGGCCTAAAGCCATACCGGTCGCAATGGAAAGACCATGTCCGAGAGCACCTGTATTTGCCTCTATACCTGCCAGCTTATGCATATCCGGGTGTCCCGGAATATAGCTGTGCAGAGAACCATATGTATCCAGTACCTCCTTCGCAAAATATCCTTTTTCCGCAAGTACTGCATACTGTGCCATACACTTATGACCTGCCGACAGGAGAAAACGGTCACGTTCCTCCCATTCTGGATTCCGCGGATCAATCTTCATTCCCCTGAAATAAAGATAAGTTACAATATCAATACAGGACAGTGCTCCGCCCATATGACCATGATGTCCTGCTTCAATCATCCGGAGTACATTTCTCCGGCACCGTCCGGCTATAAGTTCAAGCTCCTTTTGCTTTAATCTGTCCATAATTTCCTCCCTGTTATCTATCCCAATTAAGTCAGGTTCCCACCCCTGCTTATTGCTCCTGGCAATTGAAGCAGGAGACTTCCCTGATTTGGTTAAATTTCTATCTCTATACCGTCTTCACAGCTCCAGTAGTATGGCTGAATACGTATTTTTCCTTTTTTATGCCCTCCAAAGAAATGTACCTTCTTTTCCTCTCCCGGGATCAGATTAAAGAAATTGTCTTCAAACTGCCAGCCAAAGAGGTCTCCGTCATCATCTCCTTCAAGAGAGACGCTTCTGGCAAATACATCGCTGGAAATAGTGAGTACATTTCCTTCCACAGAAGCTTTCAGATTTCCCCCTGACGGAAACGTCATCCAGCGTTCCGGCTGGGGAAATGCCATATTCTGGGATATCACTTTTCCTTCCAGCGTATAAGCTGTTGCAACCAGAACCGAATTCTTCAAAAACTGTCCAAACGAATTTAGGCTTGCAGCAACGATAGAATCATCTCTTTCACAGGTGAAAAATACTGTTTTTGTATCAGCCACAGAGGAGTCCTCCAGATTGATACGCCTGATCACAAGCTTGCCGGAGACATCCTTAAGCGTATCATTTACGACCCATACACTAATTTTATCTTCGATCGAAAAAGATACCTGAAGCGGCTCATAAAGACGCTTTAATTCATAATAAGCACGTAAGGGCTCATTAAAATAATCCACTATTCCGTAGGAAATGATATTGCTGTTATTATTAAACTTCCAGACAATATGACCGTGGCATCTGCGCCGTCCAATGGGATCATCCAATGGCTTGCCCCGGCGGAATCCCTCGATCTGCCCCTTCAGATATTCGCAATGCGCTTCTCCAAGACGGTAAATCAGTTCCTCCGGCGTTTCTGCATCCATATAATGCTCTACCGGGCCGAGTTTCACATGTCCCTTATTCGTGTTATGATCAGACCATGTTGCCGGCCAGCTTAAGGGATTTCTTTTTGTATATGTATTTACATAATTCTCCGGCCACAGTTCCTCTTCTGTCATCATCCGCTTCATTGTTTTCAGTTCCGGAGCAGAAACACGGCAATTTTCGCTGAGAAATTCCGGATACAATCTGCCGGGCACATACCATAAATGGGTATAACCATGAGTATCTCCGCCTAGTGGATCATTGGCAAAATCGCCGCCCGCAGGAGAGTTCACATGATAATATCTTTCCGGATCATATTTGCGCACTACTTCCGGATAAATTTCTCCGATTATCTTTTCTCCATAGCAATATTCATTCGGAAAAATCCAGTCCCTTGACCAGTAATTTTCGTTTCCGCCGCACCATAACAGGATAGATGGATGATGTTTCAATCTCTTTATAAGTTCAATTGCTTCGCTTTCAAAGACCGGCAGCAGGGAGTCTTCTTCGCTGTACATTCCCCAGCCCATATAAAAATCCTGCCAGAGAAGGATTCCTCTTCTGTCACACTCATCATAAAAATCGTCATCCAGAATTTCACCCTCGCCCCAGACACGCAAAACATTAAAATGCGCCATCTCTGCCAGATCAAGAAGACCATAAAGCTTTTCTTTTATGCGCTGATAGCATCCTGTTCTTGTATCCGGATGAACGAGACATCCCCCATATAGCTTCAGCGGCATCTTGTTAATTCTGAATTTGAAAATCGGATCTGCCTGCTCTATTCTGCGGAAACCAATCTGCCTGCACGCTTCATCCACGACACAGCCGTTTTCCATCAGTTTAATATGGAACAGGTAAATATCCGGTCTGCCATGTGTGCGCGGATACCACAGTCTGGGATTTTCACAGATTACAGTAAAGCTTCTGGCTGCCGCAAGCCTGCCATTTTTCACAACAATACCGTCATACGTTACTTCCCATTCCAGCTCTTTTCCATCCGGCTCACCATAATATTCAATATCCGTGTTAATTCTTCCCTCATCCAGACGGCTGTTCAGGACACTTTCAGAGAGTACATTCCGAAAACCCCCTTCCGCCGTGTTCTCCAGAATAATATCCCCATAAATACCCATGCGGATCAGATTCGGCCTGGGTCCGGAATAGTCCTGGAATCCGGAGCGGAAGACTCTTGCCTTAGTGTAATCCTGCAGTTTTTCCTCCATGCATTCCGGTACAGAGATCTGTCTGACCCGTTCTTTTGGCGGGTAAACAACAATCTCTATTCTGTTGACTTTCTCCAGCTTCAGATCCGCTAAATGAACACTCTGATATGCACTGACTGACTCACCAATCTTTTCTCCGTTCAGAATGATATCCGCAAACGTATCGATACCTTTTATCTGTAAATTCCAGATTCCGTTTTCCGATGGAAGCTTAAATATCCGGCTATATCTCCAGATTCTCTCACCGATCCAGCAGTCTTTGTTGATCCCTGTAATATTAGGATTTTCAATGATTCCTTCGTCCAGAAGAGCATCATGCACCTGACAGGGCAATGTCACAGAAAAAGAATACTGCCCCGAATTATCCTGAAGCTGCCAGTTATCATTCAACATATATTTTTTCATGATTACTCTCTCTTTCTGTGAAAAGAAACCTTAACACTGTCTTTCAGATAATGACCTTTTATCGTAATTTCCCCGCTCTCATGTCTGCCGCGGACCGGTACCCGGTATACCCTGCCCGGCATCATGTCAAAATAGTTATCACCAAAAAGCCATCCAAATTCATCTCCGTTGTGGTTCCCTGTCAGTTCCACACAGCGTACAAAATGATCCGCAGAAATTTCCAGATCATTCCCCTTTATTTCTGCCTGTATTGCAGCTTCCTTAAATCGAAGGTGCCTTTCAATATCCACGAAATCCACGCAGCTGATGCGATCTCCCGATTCCGGAATAAATTCTGCAAAAAGAATACTTGCCTTTGTAAAAAAGTGGTACTGTCCCAGATCAAAAACAATATCTGCATCCCCCTGCTCAATCTGCGCCTCTGTTTCGTTCTCGAACAGGAACCGTTCCTCATCCATCAGATAAACTCCCACCCGCACTCTTCCGCGGATTGCTTCTGCAGAATCATTAACAAGCCAGAGACGAATACTTTCTTCTTTCTGAAAACTGAGAAGTACCGGGCGGAATAACTTTTCAAGCGCGTAATATGGGAAATAGCCCTCCTGGAAAAAATCAATAGAGGAACAATACAGCTTGGGCCATGTATCCAGTAACTTACATGCAAAATATCCCTGAGACCGGACTTTCGCTTTCGGCTCTTTTGATCCTCTCCGTATCTGTTCCCCGTATCTGCGGATCTCCTGGGCATAAGCCTGTCCAAAATTATACAGGGCGTCTTCCATCGTCACCGGTTCATAGTATTCCCAGTACGGAGCAGACTTCCACTGTCCATTTGCCGAAAGATGCGTTCTGCACTGCCACTTCCGGGGCCAGATATCCGGATTTTCATATGTTGAAAGAAAATCCTCTCTCTGATAGGAGTTTTCAAAATCCGGGATAATACGCCTTAAGCTTCGCACTCCCGGCGGAGCTGTTCTGATATGTTCACTCATCAAAACAGGATAATCCTGATATGGATACTGCCAGACACAGTCGTAAGAATGATAATCACCCTCCCGTGGATCATTTGCCCACTCTCCGCCGTAAGGTGAATTTGGATGATAAAATCTGTCCGGATCCAGCTTGCGGACAACCTCCGGGAATGTATTCAGCAGAATATCCTTCCCAAACGGATAAACATTGGAAAATTCTGCACCCATGATGGTTTCATTTCCTCCGCACCACAGAAGAATGCTTACATGGTGTGCCAGACGTTTTACCAGGGCAACCGCCTCCTGCCGGCAAAGCTCTGTGTACTCTTCATCATCTGGATAAGCTCCATTTCCGAAAAAGAACTCCTGCCAGATCAGAAAGCCGCGCCGGTCCGCTTCTTCATAAAACTCATCTGCCTGCGGTATTCCTTCTCCCCAGATTCTCAGCGTATTCATATGCGCATTCTCCGCCATTTCAAACATACGGATCGTGCGGTCTTTTATGTAACAGTGAGTATAGCCCTGGAGAGGATCCATACTGCCGCCATATAAACGGATTTTCTTCCCATTTACCGTAAAAGCAAAGGGCGAATTCATCACGATATGCTTAAATCCAACTGTTTTTATAATCTCATCAAAAACAGTCTCTTCATTTTTCAGCGTAATCCTGAGCGTATAAAGATTCTGCTCTCCATATCCGGCGGGATTCCACAAAAGCGGCTTTTCAACATGTAAATCCAGCACATATTCCCAATTCTTATCTGCATGTAAAATGTATTCGTTTATTACAGGCGGCTGGAAATCTGTCCTTTTTTCCGGCTTTAATTCTACCTCAAGAATCAGATCCTCCCGGCTGCTTTGTCCCGCTGCCTTTATAGAAACAATTCCGTCATAATCATCATTTACTCTGGTTCGCACTGCAATATCTGCTATCTGCGCATCTTCCCACTGAGTAATTGAAACGTCTCCGTATATGCCCACCGGCTGGAATCCGGGAACAGCCCCCTGATAATTGCTTTCATTTGAATCTTCCATAAAGAGATTGTCATGTATCGGTTTCCGGATTTGTTTACACTTCATAACGGCTCCGGTCCATTCCGGTTTCATTTCTTTGGCATTTAAGATATCGCAAACCCTGTGAAAATGAATCATCAGTATATTATTGCTGCGGATCAGCCCTGAAACATCAATGGTCTGTGGAAGATAAAAATCTTCATGTGCTCCGATCCAGGTTCCATTCAGATAAATATCCGCAAAAGTATCCAGACCCGAAAATGAAATTGCCGTATTACGCATGTTTATATCCGCCTGGAATTCACTGCAATACACCCAGTCAAAATCCGAAACCCATCTGACTGATTCACACCAGCCTACCCGGTATTCTTCAGAAAGCATCCCCTGATCCCAGAGAACATCATGTACCTGTGCCGGCATTGTACTGATGGGAATCCACCCGTCTTCTCTCCTGATTTCTGAAGCATCTATCTTTTCAGTCGGATCAATCTTAAGCAGGCTCCAGGATGCGTTCACTTTTCCATCAAGTTTGCAGATTGTTTTCATAATCTATCCTATCCTCCATGATTAGATAAAGAAACAGCTGCTCAGCATATTCCCCGTGTGCAGCTGTTTCATGTTATGAGTTGCCCGACAAATGAGCTCTCAGAATACAAATCCCTCGGTTGAACTTAATGTTTTCATTGTTTCTTCATCCAGACGAAGTCCCGCTGCTGAAACATTCATCTCCGCCTGATGTACATTTTTGGCACCAGGTATTACGCAGGAAATTCCCGGATAGGACAGGCAGTATGCCAGAGCCAGCTGAGCCATAGTTTCAACCGGAGGCTTAATGCAGGACTGAACAATGGCAAGATCTTTCTGTACGCTTTCAAAACGCTCCGGTGTCCAGAAACCTGCGCGATTATCCGTTTTTTCAAATTTTGTTCCTACACCGTATTTTCCTGTCAGGATACCGCTTGCAAGCGGCTGGCTTGTCATCACCGGAATATTGCGCTCTTTTGCAATTTTAACTACCTCAAGATTCGATTTGTTCAGAATATTAAACGGGCACTCCAGAACGTCTATTACATTTTCTTTGTCATTCTCGAATGCATGAAGTGTATCTGCCGCACCCCACATCGCAAGACCAACGAATCTTGTTTTACCCGACTTTTTCATTTCCTTCATTGTCTCAAATACATGCTCGCGGTCCTGCCATCCTGCATCCGGCACATGTAACAGATATACATCCACATAATCTGTTCCAAGTCTCTCAAGGCTCTCATCCAGACACATCATCAGATAATCTCTTGTAAAGTTTTTGCTTCTCTCCGGAAGTCTCCAGTTTGTGCCTCCCTTGGTCACAACAACAGCATCCTGTCTCTTTCCTTTTAAGAATTCGCCGATCAAAAGCTCGCTGTGTCCGTTTCCGTAAGCGTCACAGGTATCATACAGAGTAACCCCGCAATCCCATGCTTTGTTCAGAGCAGCCATGGAGGATTCATCAACGATATCTTTTCCCCAGTTAATTCCACCGATTGCCCATGCTCCAAAGCCTACTTCTGAAACTTTCATTCCTGTTTTTCCAAAAACACGATATTCCATACCGTTTTCCTCCTCTAAATAGATAAATTTTTAAATTTCAGGATCTCTTCGTGAGATCCATAAAATGCTTTCATTCTTACAGTCCCCTCCGGCTCAGCTGTACGCACTTTAACCCGTACCTCTTCCCCCGGGAAAATATCAAAATAATTATCTGAGAAATCCCAGTAGTGATGTTCTTCGTGGTCTGCCTCCAGTTCAACACTCCTCGCAAACACATCTGAAGAAATCACAATCGAATCGTCATCCTGCCGTACCTGAAGATGTGCATCCTGATAACGGATATGACGCTCAATATCCAGAAACTGGTGTGTGCGCGCGATTATATTTCCGTTTTCATCAATCAGCCTTGCAAAAATAACTGTACTTCTGGTCAGCTGACCAAATATATCAAGATTCGCCACCAGCATGCTTTCATCTGCCCGCACCTGGAGAGGAAATCTGGCTTCACGAATATACTGGTTCGCATCAATATCAAATGCTCCGGCTATCACAGTTCCATTGACCATATCCGGGCAATCGTTGACAGCCCAGAGGAGCAGATGATCTCCGGCTTCTATAGAAAGTATAAATGGTTCATAGGCTCTTTTTACGTAGAAATAATTAATCTTTGGTTCCAGGTAATAATCGACCATAGAACTGTAAACATGAGGGAAGGTAGTATTCAGCTTCCATACCAGATGCCCCATATTCCTTCTCGGCAGATGAGCCTGTGCTGCTGTCTTACCGCGGCGATACCGTTCAATGGAATCTTTCAAATAGACACCGGCGGCTGAGCCAAAACGATAGATCATTTCTTCCGCATTTTCTGCATCATAGAATGTTTCATACGGTCCGACTTTTTTGTAGGATTCAGCAGACGTAATACGCTCGTATTCCTTTGGCCATGGATACATACCATTTTTATACATTCCGCATTCCGGAAGTTCTCCGGACTCCATATATTTCTGAAGAGATTTTAGTTTCGGAAAACTTACCCTCAGATTTTCTGAAACAAATATCGGGCAGTCGCCTCCCGGTACATACCACGAATTTGTATAGCTGTGGGTATCTCCTGCCATCGGATCATTCGCATATGCGCCAAAATAGGGACTGTTAATATGATAATAACGGGCAGGATCCATTTCTTTGCAAAGACGTTTCAGATCATATTCCAAAAGCCGGGACGCTTCATATTCTTTTTCCTGATCAATAAAATCCCTGCACAGAAAACATTCATTTCCGCCGCACCATAAAATAATAGAAGGATGATCTCTGAGACGGTCGATCAGGTAACGGGATTCAGCCATTACTTTATCAACAAATTCTTTCACATATGGATACCATGCATTTCCAAGAAAAAATTCCTGCCAGATCATAAGTCCATTTTTATCGGCATATTCATACACGGCATCAGAAACCGGCACGCCTTCTCCCCATATACGGATCACATTACAATTTGCATCCATTGCCAGATCCATCAGCCGGATCAGACGTTCTGTATTTTCTACAAGGGTATGACCTTCATCCGGTGTGAAATTTGCCCCCCAGAGCCTTATCGATTTCCTGTTAATGTAAAAGTGCAGCATCTCAGGCATCTGAATATCTCTCAGACCAGTTTTCACCGTTACTTCGTCTATAATTTCTTCATCCCGGGATTTAAGGCACACTGATATTTCATACAAATTCGGCTTTCCAAAGCCCCTTGGCCACCAAAGATCCGGATTGTTAATTGCAAATTCCAGTTTTTCTCCTGCTCTGACAGCTTGTTTTGCAACAACATTTCCTTCAAAAGAAACTGCTGCCTCGCAAATCAAGTCTTCCGGTATGCCCTCCCGGCCTCCGGTCTGAAGCCTGGGAATCACCTGAATCTGCGCAAAATCCATTCTCTCATTAAGGCTGTAATCAATTCTGGGTGTTTGCAGCATCACTTTTTCCGGGAGCTGAACCAGTCTTACATCTTTAAATACACCCACTTTATAAAAGTTTGGATCATTCCCCAGGTAGGTATCAAAGTCATGATGGGTTTTTCTTACAAAACGTGCTGCATTCCACGCAGGATCCGCTTCAAACATAAAAGAATACTCTCTGCGAATTCTATCCAGCTCTTTTTCCAAAGGTGGGAAAACAAGCTGCAGAATATTTTTCCCTTTTACAGCTTTACCGGTAATGTCTATCATTTCCGGTAAAAAAGCATCCGATGAAGCCGCAATTTCTTCTCCATTTAATACAATGCTGCAAATGGTATCCAGACCTTCAAATTCCAAAAAGGCATTGTCCTCCCGGAGATCAAAAACCGTTTCATAAATCCACGTTTTTTCATTCACCCAGGCACAGTCACCCGTCTTTCCGCGCAGGTATCCGTCAGAAATCCGGTCATAATAATAAAGAATTTCATGTACCTGCATCGGCATATGAGGAATTTGATATTCCGCCTGCGAATCAGCCTGTTTCAGGCTCCAGTTTTTATTCAAAACATGAACCGTCTTCATTTTTCACATCACCCTTTAACACTTCCTGCGGTTAATCCTTTGATCAAATATTTAGATCCTGCAGCAAACAAAACCAGAACCGGGATTGTTCCCATCGCCAGCGCAAGAATTCTGGCTGCATAATCAGTACGATATTCTCCGTTGAGCAATGAAATAGAAAGCGGAATCGTATACAGCTTCTGATTGCTGATCATTACCAACGGTGTCATATAGGAATTCCATGACCACAAAAACAGCAGTAAACCAATTGTAATAATAGCCGGGCGAAGGAGAGGCAATACAAGCCGGAAATAAATTCCAAACTCACCGCATCCATCTACTCGTCCTGATTCAATAATCTCTCCCGGTACACCGCCGCTAATAAAAGATCTCATCCAGAATACGCCAAAGGAACTGGCCATACCACTTACAATCAGCGGAAACAGTGTATTATTCAAATGGAGCTTTCTCATCTCTACCACATACCCAACCAGACCAAGCTGCGGCGGGATCGCCAGGGTAGCAATAACAAACATAAATAATGGTTTCTTAAATTTGAACTCATATTTTGCAAATGCATATCCTGCAAGACCGCTGATAAGGACGCCGCCCGCAGTATTTAAAACAGCGACTACAATACTGTTTCTGTAATACAGGAAAAAGTCCTGTTTCATTACTGTATGAAGGTTTTGAAGCAGATAATCCCCGAACCATATTTTTGCACTTGTATACAGATCCTCACTGATATAAGTTCCCATAACAATCATCATCCAGAAAGGAAGCAGCGCAAGAAGAGAAAGAATCAGCACGAAGACCCATACACAAATTTTTCCCAAATATCTACTCAAAAAATGATTTTCTTTTTTTGCAGAATTCTTTGTCATCTCAATCGTCTCCTTTCGCATTCAGTACAGCATAAAGGATCATTGTAATAATACCCATAATAATAAACAACGAGAATGCCAGCGCTGTACCATAACCAAATTGAAAGTCCCGGAACGAGACCTCGTAAAATCTCATAATCATGGTCAAAACACTTCGATTCGGTCCTCCAATTGGCTGCGTATCAGACTGGAACAGCAGCTGCGGTTCGTCAAACAGACGGAAACCATTAATTACGCAGGTAACTATTACGAAATTAAAAATCGGACGAAGAAGAGGTATCGTAATCTTAAAGAAGCTTTGTACCCAGTTGGCACCATCTATTTTTGCAGCGTCGTACAATTTAGGTGAAATGGAAGATAAGCCCGACAGGAACATGATCATCATATATCCATAGTTCTTCCATATTATTGTCAAAATTACAACCACTCTTGCCGGCCATGTTTCTCCCAGCCAATACACGGAGTCAAGTCCTATCAATCCCAGACCGGCATTAACGATACCACTTTTCCAGTTAAACATTTGCTGAAAAATAAGACCAATTGCTACCGGAGTAGTAACGTACGGCAGAAAGTTTATCAGCTGAAAACCATTTCTGGTTTTTTTCAGAAAATCCTTTAATACGCACGCCATCAGCAAGCCAAGCGCAATCTGAATAGGAATGCTGAATGCCATAAGGATCATACTGTTCGTTAAAGATTTATAAAAGAATGGATCTTTTGTAAATGCCCGTATATAATTTGTTAATCCCGCAAAGGATGGTGTACTGATCCCATCCCAATTCAGAAAACTGATTACCAGGGAGTAAACGATAGGATAAATACTAAATGCCACATATACAAGGAAAAATGGCAATATCATAAAATATGGTGCTCTTTTTTTTGTCATATTGTACCCCCGATTTAGATATAGACTGCGGCGCTCAAATCACCGCAGTCTATTTTTCTATGATTTTCAGAATAACCGATTACCTATTTTGTGATAGCCGGATCTTTGCCCATCAGTTCTGATTCCATTGTCGCAATCAGCTCATCAACCGTCACATCAGGATTGGCGTTAATTGTCTTAAGAGCCAGATTATAAACATCCTCTATATCCTGATCATATTTGCTGGGTGCGCGAACGGTGCCGATATTCGGAAGGACTTCCTGCGCAATAATCTGCTGAACATCCTGTCCTCCAAAATACGGATCCTCCATAGTATAGAACTCCGGATCGTCATAGGTCGGTTTGTATGATGTGAAATTACCCTTTGCATCTCTCTGGATTACAGCACCATCCTGAGACAGATCAATGAAGCGAATATATTCAGCAGCTTCCTCTTTATGCTTAGCATCTTTCGGTACGCCGTGTACTGTACCGCCCATCGGGAACGGTCCTCCCGGCGGAAGCATGAATCCCCATCCGGCTTCGCGATCCGGATCATTCATTTTAATTGTGAACTTAACAGACCAGTTCGCACACGGATAGAAAATATCATTGTTCTGAGCATAAGAAGCGCCTTCTTCTGCCGAACCATAATCTATCATGTCAATGATATCAGCCTGTTTTGCCTGAACAAGCTTTTCAAGAATCGGACGCATGGAAGCATCCAGATTCAGTTTGTCTCCGTCAATAAACGGTTCAGACCCCTGTCCTTTCAGGATAATGCCCATAGCACCCAGGCTGGACATCATATAAACTTCACCATTAGACTTTTCCCGTACAGTCTTTCCTGCTTCAATAAATGCATCCCAGTCCGTGAACATCGCTTCCAGTTCAGCACGGTCATCCGTTCCCAGATATTCTTTTGCAAGCTCTCTCTTATAAGCCATGCCTGCAACAGACGGACACTCCGGTCCAACCCAGAGTCCTGTTGTCGGTGATGTCTCAAGCGGGATAAGATAATCAACTACCTCATCGGTAGAAATACCATACTGTGTAAGATCCTCCCAGATATCAAGAGAAAGCAATTTTCCTCTATACGTAGCCTCGCACCAGGCAATATCCGGCATTTCTCCTCCGGATGCAAGCGTCGTCTGAAGCTTCTGCGCCATATCCTTGGCTTCCACTGCCACCAGGTTTACCTTAATTCCGGTTGCTTCGGTAAACGCATTGTTCATCTTGATTCCGTTCTCGCTGGTATCCCAGCACCAGATGGTAACTTCACGTCCGCTTCCATCGCCTTCCAAAAGTTCCAGGTCTGCAGATGCAGTCATAGACGTTGTAGCAATTGCAGCTGTCATAATCGCAGCTATCCACTTTTTGTTCATAAATTTTCCTCCTTTTTTGTTTCTCAACTTATTTGATGAACCTATGATACCATCTGTCGTCTTTTGTCACCTACAGTTTATTGCGATTATTTGTTATCCCGCTTCTTGTTAATTGTCATCCTTCTAAATAAAATCTAAAAATATCACCAGCATTTCCTTATTCTTTTTCAAAAAAGCATAGGCATTTTGAACAATATT
>DKTR01000118.1 GCA_002473385.1 Lachnospiraceae bacterium UBA7225 | reverse complement strand
TTTCCGGTTTATCCGGGTTAGGGGATAAAGAGCCACGGATGTATTATCATATTATCAGACCGGACGGCAGTTTTGTAATACAAAACGAAAACAATGAATTAGAGCTTTTTTTTGAGCAGCTGCAAGAACAGCCTGGCTGTGAAGCAAATGAATTATCTGCAGATAATGCTATAGAAGAATTTGGCGCTGCTTTAAAGAGCCATAAAGAATATTCTGCAGTTTTGGAAATAGACGGTGAAAAACGGCAAATTTACGGGATAATGCTGCCTTGTTCTGAATGGTATTTAGTATTGGTAATGCATTATAATTTATTGGACGGTGTTATAAACAATCTGAGCGGTCAGCGTCTGTTCATGACGGTGTTATCCTGTGCTTCTGTTCTGATTATTTTGATAGCAATTTTTCTCCGGTATTTCTCCATGACCCGTTCGCAGCTGCAGGAATTGGAGAAGACCCGGCAGACGGCTCTTGAAGCAAGCAGAGCTAAAAGCGAATTCTTAGCAAATATGAGTCATGATATCCGTACACCTATGAATGCAATCGTGGGCATGACCGCGATTGCCACAGCCCACATAGATGACCGTCAACAGGTACAGAACTGTTTGAAGAAAATTGCATTATCGGCAAAACATCTGTTAGGACTGATTAATGATATTCTGGATATGTCAAAAATTGAAAGCGGTAAATTAACTTTAACAGCAGAGCAAATTTCTTTAAAGGAAGTTTTGGAAGGAATTGTTAACATTATGCAGCCGCAGATTAAGATAAGAAAGCAGACATTTGATATACATGTTGAAAATATTTTTATTGAAAATGTGTGGTGCGATGGCATACGTCTGAATCAGGTTTTGCTAAATCTTTTATCGAATGCAGTGAAGTATACGCCGGAGGGAGGCTCAATACAATTATATCTTTCTGAAGAGGAATCTCCAAAAGGAGAGAATTATGTCAGAATTCATATTAATGTCAGGGATAATGGAATTGGTATGTCGCCGGATTTTCTGAAAAGAATATTCGAATCTTATAGCCGCGCTGACGGGACCAGGGTACATAAAACTGAGGGTGTCGGTTTGGGAATGGCGATTACAAAATATATTGTGGATGCTATGGAAGGAACCATTGATATACAGAGTGAGCTTGATAAGGGTACAGATTTTCTTCTTACATTTGATTTTGAAAGAGCCGCTGCAATGGAAACAGATATGGATATGGTTCTTCCCGCCTGGAATATGCTGGTGGTTGATGATGACGAATTATTGTGCAAAACTGTTGTGGACACACTAAAATCTATCGGAATAAGAGCTGAATGCACATTAAGCGGAGAAAAGGCGATAGAACTCGTAAATGACCATCATAAAAAGAGAGAGGATTATCAGATTATTCTGCTGGACTGGAAGCTTCCGGACCTGAACGGGATTCAGGTTGCAAAGGAGATCCGGCGTAATCTTGGAGATGAAGTACCGATTTTGCTGATTTCTGCATACGACTGGAGTGAATTTGAGACGGAAGCCCGTGAAGCTGGTATCAATGGTTTTATTTCCAAGCCGCTTTTTAAATCTACGCTGTATCATACTTTGCGTCAGTATATGGAAATTGATACGGAACATGACAAGACATGGAATCCGGATACTGATCTGACCGGATACCGTATTCTTCTTGCCGAAGATAATGAACTTAACTGGGAGGTCGCAAAAGAATTGTTGTGTGACCTCGGTCTGGAACTGGATTGGGCAGAGGATGGCCAGATATGTCTGGACAAGTTCCGGAAATCACCGGAGGGCTATTACGATGCTGTGCTTATGGACATACGGATGCCGCATATGACCGGATATGAGGCTACGAAAGCGATTCGGGGACTGAATCATCCGGATGCCCTGTCTGTTCCTATTATAGCTATGAGTGCGGATGCTTTTTCCGACGATATACAGCATTGCCTGGAGTGCGGCATGAATGCCCATATTGCAAAGCCTATTGATATTGCAGAATTGTCCCGTTTATTAAAGAGGTATTTGATATAGCTTAGGGATCGTATATAGTTGCGTTTTTTATTGAAAATAAAGGAAAGATATGCTAGGATATTAATGTAATTGAATAGAAATGTATTAAGTGAACAGTTTCGGTTGCGGAATTGTGAGAGGAAATCAGGTGAGAATCCTGAACGGTTGCGGCCACTGTGAGCAGGGAGTTTGTTTTCAGGAAATCCATTGCAGTCATCTGTGAGAAGGAGAAAATAAGTGAAGATCTGTCAGCCAGGAAGCCTGCTTAATATGATCGAATGGGAGCTTCCGTGTAAAGTGTCTTTTTCAAAATGCATTTCAGACTCCGGTCTGATTGTCTGGAAATAGTTCTTCTGCCTGCTCTGAAATAAGCAGGCTTTTTTATTTCACAGGCAATGAAAAACGTGTGAAGCCTCTGTCCTTTTCGGTTACAGAATATAACGAAAAGAGAGGGAAAAGAAAATGAAAAACAAGAGAGTATCCAAAAAGATTCTGGCCATTGTGATGGCTGCTGCAATGCCGATGAGCTTTATGCCGGCTGTATCTGCCCAGGACCGGGTGGATTCCGGAACGATCAAGGAGGACAACCTGCCTTCCGGGGAAACGGAGATACAGGAAGCGGCGGAAGATGCTGCAGCTGAGGCAGAGGGGAAAAAAACAGAATATCCGCTTACAGTTACTACTTATGATTATGAGGGAAATGAAGTAGAAACTACTTATGAAAAGGCGCCGGAGAAGGTACTTGCTGTATATCAGGGATCCATTGAGACCATGCTGGCGCTGGGACTGCAAGATAAACTCATTGCTACAGCAGGGCTTGATAATGAAGTGCCGGAAGAAATGAAAGCTGCTTTTTCCGAAACTAATTATCTGGATGAATTTACTCCGTCGCTGGAAACCGTTACGATGCTGGAACCGGACATGATTCTTTCCTGGGGTTCTATTTTTGCAGATGACAGGCTTGGAAATGTAACAAACTGGATTGACAAAGGCTGTAATACATATATGAATACAAATACCAGGAAGGGTGGCAGCAGGACACTGGAAAATGAGTGTACGGACATCCTGAATCTGGGTATGATCTTTGACGTGCAGGACAAAGCAGAAGCAATTGTGAATGACATTAAAGAAGTGGTAAACAAGACAACGGAGACAACCGCCGGCATGGAGGAAAAGCCGACTGTAATGATTCTTGAGCCATTAGGAGAGGATATCACGAACTATGGAGCCAAAAGTCTTGGCGGGGATATGGTGACACAGCTTGGTGCAGAGCTTGCCAATCCGGATGCCTCTTCTGTTGGAAAAGAGGATATTATTGCCGCTAATCCGGATGTGATTTTTGTAGTTTATATGCCGTATGCAGGAGATGACCCGGAAACAGTAAAGGAGAGCCAGCTTGGCGCGATTACCGGGGATGAAGCATTACAGAGCCTTGATGCGGTAAAGAATGGAACCATATATCCGATCATGCTCAGTGAGATGTATGCGAGTGCAACTCGTACACAGGATGGTATCGAGACATTTGCCAGAGGGCTGTATCCGGATATTGACCTTGACTGACAGAGGTGTTTGAATTGAAAAAAGCAGCAGCATCGGATAAAAAAAGCAGCATTCTCCGTACCTCTTTGTTTGTGCTTGTACTTGCGGGACTGTTTGTATTTCTTATTTTTTCTATTTTGACAGCAGTAACTTTCGGGAACGCAGATCTTTCTTTGAAAGAGGTTTACAGCGTTATTGCCTATAAATTGTTTCATATAAAGTCCCTCTCCTCATATGGAGAGGGAGCTGTTCATGACGTGGTCTGGCTGATCCGTCTTCCGAGAGTGCTGCTGGCTCTGGGAGTAGGTATGGCGCTTTCGGTATGCGGTGTCGTTATGCAGGCAATTGTACAGAATCCGCTGGCGGATCCATATGTTCTTGGCGTTTCCTCCGGGGCATCTCTGGGGGCAACGCTTGCTCTTATGGCTGGAATCGGCAGTATTTTCGGGAGCAATTCTGTAGGTGTGATGGCGTTTATTGGCGCGCTGATCACATCCTTTGCTGTTCTTGCAGTGGCAAATATGGGCGGCAAGGCGACGTCGGGAAAACTGATACTTGCCGGAATGGCGATCAGCTCCGTATGTTCGGCATTTTCCAATTTTGTTATTTATATCACCAATGATAAAAATGCTTCCGCGGAAATTGTGCGATGGACGATGGGAAGCCTTGGCGGTGCAAGCTGGGAGCGTGTGATGATCATGCTGCCGCTGACGATAGCATGTGCTCTTATTTTCTGGACCCAGTACAGGAATCTGAATCTGATGCTCCTGGGCGATGATGTATCGATCACTCTTGGAACGGATCTGCACAGGATCCGGACAGTATATCTGATCCTGGCTTCTGTACTGGTTGGCTTTGCTGTTTATTCTGCCGGTATGATTGGTTTTGTAGGTCTGGTGATTCCCCATATCATACGTATCCTTTTTGGAACGGATCATAAAAAGCTGATTCCCTTGAGCGCGCTTCTTGGGGCTTCTTTCCTGATCTGGTGCGATGTACTCTGCCGTATCATTCTGAAAAATTCAGAAATGCCGATCGGCGTACTGGTTTCCATTATTGGCGCACCATGTTTTATATATCTCCTGGTAAGAAAATCTTACGGATTTGGAGGTGCAAAATAAATCATGAAAATCTGTACGGAAGATATCCGGGTATCGTTTCAGGCACATGAAATACTGAAAGGTATTTCCATAGACGCGAAGGACAAGGAATTTGTGGGAATCATTGGTCCGAACGGCAGCGGAAAATCTACTTTGCTGAAATGCATTTATCGTATTCTCAGACCGGACCGGGGCGCAGTTTATCTTGGTGGAGAAGAACTCCAGAGCATGAGCGTAAAAAGCTCTGCCAAAAAGATGGCTGTTGTGGCACAGCACAATTATTATAATTTTGATTTCAGTGTCCGGGAGGTTGTTCTTATGGGACGGTCACCCCATAAGAAAACACTGGAAAGGGATAATGCGCGGGACTATGAAATCGTGGAAGAAGCGCTTCGTACGGTGCAGATGGGGGAGTTTGGAGACCGTATTTTCTCTACTCTTTCCGGAGGCGAACAGCAGAGAGTGATTCTGGCCCGTGCTCTGGCGCAGCAGACACCGGCATTGATTCTGGACGAGCCGACGAATCATCTGGATATCACTCATCAGCTCCTGCTGATGGAGCTTGTGAAAAAACTGGATGTTACCGTAATCTCTGCTATTCACGATCTGAATATTGCGGCAGCTTACTGTGACAGAATTTATGTGCTGAAGGACGGGCAGCTGGAAGGCTGCGGCACACCAAAGGAAGTTCTGACACCGGAAATGATCCGGAGAATTTACAAAGTAAATGCGGAAATCGCATATGACAGCAAAGGAAAAATGCATATACTGTTTTTGTAGAAGGATAAGAAAGGCAGATTTTATTCACTTGCTTTTTGCCTGTTTTTGGAATATTATTGTTATAGAAACGTTATTGCAGATTCTGAGGCAGAGCGGATGGCAGATCCGTCAGTCCCGGGGATCCCTTTGGGCACTGCGAAAGAATTGTCAGGACGGATTCTCAATAATGAAAAGATGGAGGAAAAGAGAATGAGTAAGAATCCCTATGCGGGAACACAGACAGAAAAGAACCTTGAAGCCGCATTTTCCGGCGAATCACAGGCAAGGAACAAGTATACATATTTTGCATCCGTGGCGAAAAAGGAAGGCTATGAACAGATTGCAGCATTATTTCTGAAAACTGCCGACAATGAAAAAGAACATGCGAAAATGTGGTTCAAGGAACTGAAAGGCATTGGCGATACTTCTGCCAACCTCGCGGCGGCTGCCGAAGGTGAAAATTATGAATGGACAGATATGTACGATGGCTTTGCGAGAACAGCTGAGGAAGAGGGATTTCCGGAACTGGCTGCAAAATTCCGTATGGTAGCGGAAGTTGAAAAGCATCATGAGGAACGTTACCGTGCACTTTTGAAAAACGTGGAAACTGCTTCTGTTTTTGAAAAGAGCGAAGTAAAGGTATGGGAATGCAGAAACTGTGGTCATATCGTAGTGGGCACAAAGGCACCGCAGGTCTGCCCGGTCTGCGCCCATCCGCAAAGTTATTTTGAAGTTCACGCAGAAAATTATTAAGTGCGGATGAAACCGGATCGGAAAAAGTGAAAACACCAAAAAAGGAATTGGCGGATACAATTACATTGCTCCGCCAGTTTTTTATTGCAAAATTCCGAAAAAAATGTTAGAATTTATTTTATACTTTTGCAGTTTAAAGTTTTACAGTTTCTTGCAGTGAAGTAACGGGCAGGAAGAGGGAGGAAGCATTATATGCGTGAAGAAGAGCTGCTGAAAAGGCTGGTGGCGGTGCATGGCGTTTCGGGATATGAGAAGGCGGTGCGCAGGATTATAGAGGAGGAGGCTGCTCCTTATGCGGACGGGATGACAGTGGATGCCATCGGTAATCTGATTGTGAAAAAAAACGGCACCGGCGGGGGAAAGAAGATCATGTTTGCCGCTCACATGGATGAAATCGGCTTTATGGTGAAGAAGATCGAAAGCGATGGTCGTCTCCGTGTCTGCAACATGGGGTGGAACTGGACCGGTTCCGCTTATAATGAGAGAGTGGAATTCCAGAATGGCGTCAATGGAGTGTTTGGCTGTCAGGGCTGGATTGAGGACGCGAAAAACGACGCGGGAAAGCTGTTTATAGATATCGGTGCCATTTCTGCGGAAGATGCAGCAAAATATGTGAAGATCGGTGATGTGTGCGGATATTTCGGACCATGGACAGAACTGGTGAACGACCGCGTCAGCGCCAGATCCCTGGATAACCGGATCGGCTGTTATCAGCTTCTGGAGGCTTTAAAAGAAAATGACGGGACTTACCCCAATGACATTTATTACGTGTTTACTGTGCAGGAAGAGCTGGGCTGCCGGGGATCGAAGGCGGCAGCCCAGAGGATCCAGCCGGATTTCGGTATTGCTGTGGATATAAGCCCTGCCCACGATTATCCCTGCGACCTGGAGGGAAGCAATGCCATCGACGGCGGCACAGGCATCAAGATCTGTGATCCTTCTGTGGTATGTGATGAGGATCTGGTAGCCATTATGGAAAAGTGCTGCCGGGAGAAGGGAATCAAATACCAGAGAGAGGTCATTGATAAAGGCGGTACGGATGCATCCAGCATGAACCTGTCTAACATGGGAGTGAAGGCAGGAGGAATTGTGACTGTGGTGAGGTACCCGCATTCGCAGTGCTCTGTCGCCTCTAAAAAAGACATTGAAGCAGGCGTGGATCTGGCAAGCGCTATTTCCGCATATAAGTTTTCAGAGATGTGATAAGAACAAGTAATTCAAGATGACAAAAACATACAAAAGGAGAGATTTATTATGAGAAGAATGAAAGTATTCCTGACGGCAGCAGTAATGACAGCAACCATAGCAGGAGCGACCCTATGCGCGCAGGCAGAGGCAAAAACAGATCTGACCATTGCGGTTGATGCAGATATTGATACGCTGCATCCGTCTGATTTCAGCACCACTGTGGAGCATGACATTTTAAGCCAGCTCTATGACCCGCTGATGTATATGAATCCGGACGGCGCCCATGATCCGGAACCGAGAATTGCAGAGTCCTATGAGATCAGCGACGACGGTCTGGACTACACGTTTCATCTCAGAGAGGACGCCACGTTCCATAATGGGACACCCATCACTTCAAAGGATGTAAAATTTTCGCTGGAAATGTACATGGAATCCGAATACCAGGGCTCTATGGTGACAGGTCTTTCCAGCGTGGATACACCGGATGACTACACGGTAGTATGCCATCTGGAGAATCCGTATTCCCCGTTTTTACTGGGCGTATGCCAGGTAAACATTGCATCGAAGGACTATCATGACAGCTCTGAGGACGATTTTGTGAACAATCCTGTGGGAAGCGGTCCGTACAAATTTGCAGGAAAAAAGAAAGGCAGCAACGTGATGCTGGAGGCCTACGAGGATTACTACAGAGGGGCGGCTGCCATCAAAAATGTAACTTTTGAGGTGATCCCGGATCAGTCTACCTGTGCGATTGCTCTGCAGACAGGCGAGGTAAACTTTGCGACTATTGAGTCATCCACTATGGCACAGCTTGCCGCCAACGACACCATTAAGATTGCCGAGGCTGCAACCTCCGGTTTCACCTATGTTTCTATGAATACGGAGAAGGCTCCTTTTGATGATGTGAAAGTCCGTCAGGCAATCAATTATGCTATCAACCGTGAGAATCTGGTTGCAGTCTGCTATGACGGAGAGGCCGAGGTGAACTCAAATATCTGTTCCAAAGACCGTTTTGGTTATTCTGAGGATCAGTTCCAGTATACCTATGATCCTGAGAAAGCCAAAGAACTGCTGGCGGAGGCCGGTATTGAGACACCGTATGATCTGGGTGAAATGCTTGTGGCTGAAAAATATTCCAATGTTGCAACTGTGCTTCAGAGTGATCTGGCAGCCGTTGGTCTGAATATTACCACTGCAGTGAAGGAATTTAATTCCTATATCGATGATCTGACAAGCGGAAATTATGGAATCACTGCTCTTGAGATGACGCTGGACGGAGATACCCAGATGCTGGAAATGGCATTTACCAGCGACTACATTGGCACTGCTAACAATGCACGCTACAATGATGCGGCTATGGATGAACTGTTCGATCAGGCAAGAGTCGAGACGGATACAGATGCCCGCGCGGAGCTGTTTAATCAGATTCTGAGCAAGGCGCAGGACGAAGCAATTTATGCGGTTATTTGCAATCCGCTGACGCTTTTCGCTTATAATGCCGATTTGAACTGCCCGGAATTCCCCTATGAAGGAATTTATTCAATCTATGATTTTTCCTGGGCTGAGTAACAGTTAAATACCCCGCTGCTAAAACACCAGAGTATATAAGGTGCTGTCAATCTGTACCGGAAAATTTGCAGGAAGAAGGCAGTTTCCGGGAGCAGGCGGCAGCACCGTTTTCTGTCGTAAAGGAGTAAAGAAAAATCTCATGCATAAATACATTATCAAACGGCTTCTCTATATGATTCCCGTGCTTCTGGGAGTGGCTTTTCTGGTATTTGCCATTCTCTCCCTCACGCCGGGAGATCCCGGTTCCATTATACTGGGAATTACAGCCAAGCCGGAGGACATTGCTGCGCTGAACGCGGAATTTGGTTATGATAAGCCGTTTCTGGTACGGTTTTTTAACTATATCGGAGATCTGGTACTGCACTTTGATCTGGGAACTTCTTACCAGAGCCGTCAGCCGGTGATTGAGGACATTATGGCCCGGTTCCCGAACACACTGATTCTGACTATCTTTTCCATGTCGATTGCTTCTATTCTGGGAATCAGTCTGGGTATTGTGTCGGCCGTGCGCCAGTATTCTGTTCTGGATCACACCTGCGTGGTGGTTGCGCTGATTTTTGCGTCCATTCCGGGATTCTGGCTGGGACTGATGCTCATGCTTCTCTTTTCACTGAAGCTTCACTGGCTGCCCTCCTACGGGGCGGGAAGCCTGAAGCATTTCATATTGCCTACCCTGACGGTTTGTATGAGTTCTGCGGCGGGGCTTCTTCGCCTGACCCGGTCGGCTATGCTGGAGACGATCCGTCAGGAGTATATCCGGACAGCAAAGGCAAAAGGTGCCTCCCAGAAACGGATTATCTGGAAGCATGCCCTTAGGAACGCCCTGCTTCCGGTGGTAACTACCCTGGGAACCAGCTTTGGGGCATCTCTGGGCGGCGCCATCATTGCAGAGACTGTTTTTGCCATGCCGGGGATGGGCACCCTGATTACCACGGCTATCCGCCAGAAGGATATTCCCGTGGTTATGGGAGCCACGCTGTTTTTAGCTACACTGTTCAGCCTTATCATTCTGCTGGTGGATGTACTGTATGCTTTCATTGATCCGCGTATCAAGGCAAAATACCAGAACGGAGGTAGGAGCCGTGAATAGGAAAAAGGAAAAAAGAAACGCTCAGATAAAAGAGTTCTGGAGACGTTACAAAAAGAATAAGGCTGCGGTGACCGGACTGGTGATTCTGTGCGTGATCGTGGGCATTGCCATTTTTGCAGATCTAATTATTCCCTACTCGAAATGTGTGGAGCAGGTGGGTGCAGACCGGCTGCAGTGGCCGTCCGCTGCGCACTGGTTTGGAACGGATGAATTTGGACGGGATCTCTTTGCCCGGGTTATCCACGGAGCACGGTATTCCCTTTTTATCGGAGTAGTAACCAGCCTGATCGCGCTGGCTGTGGGAGCGGTTCTGGGAGCCAGTGCGGGATATTTCGGCGGTGTGGTGGATAATGTGATCTGCCGTATCATCGATGTTTTTATGTGCGTTCCTCCGATTCTTTTGTCCCTGGCTGTGGTGGCTGCTTTAGGAACCAGCATGAGAAATCTGATTATCGCCATTACCATTTCCTGTATTCCGGGAAACGTCCGTCTGATCCGTTCTGTGGTTCTGACAGTGGCAGAGCAGGATTATGTGGAGGTGGCCAGATCCTACGGAGCTTCCAACGCCCGGATTATTTTCCGGTATGTGCTTCCAAACGCCATGGGACCGATTATTGTAAATACCACAATGGCGATTTCCGATATGATCCTCTCGGCAGCAGGACTTAGCTTTATCGGTATGGGAATTCAGCCGCCGTCACCGGAGTGGGGCGCGCTTCTTTCAGCTGCCCAGACTTATATTTTTACTTCCCCGTACCTTCTGGCATTTCCGGGTATTTTCATTGTCCTAAGCTCTCTCTCCTTTAACCTGGTGGGGGATGGTCTGACGGATGCCCTGGATCCGAAGCTCAAGGACTGATAAGGAGGACATGTTATGGGAAAAGAGATTCTAGAGGTTAAAAATCTTACCATTCAATATAGAACAGATTTGGAGACGGTTTACGCGGTCAACGGCATCAGCTTTTCTTTGAAGGAAGGGGAGACCCTGGGACTGGTGGGTGAAACCGGAGCCGGGAAAACGACGGCTGCCCTCGGTATTATGGGTCTTCTTCCGGAGCGCACTGCGGTGATACCAAAAGGAGAGGTGAAGTTTGACGGCAAAGACCTTTTAAAGCTTTCCGAACAGGAGATGCAGAAAATCCGCGGAAGTAAAATGTCCATGATTTTCCAGGATCCGATGACAGCCTTAAATCCAGTGCTTCCTGTGGGAAAACAGATCGGCGAGGCACTTTATCTTCATAATGAGGAAAATCTGACGAATAGCCAGATTGAAGAAAAAGTAGAGGAAACGCTGGAGCTGGTAGGAATTCCAAAGGAGAGAAAGGTGGAGTACCCGTATCAGTTTTCCGGCGGTATGCGTCAGAGAGTGGTGATCGCCATTGCTCTTATCTGCAATCCCGGACTTCTTATCGCAGATGAACCGACTACTGCTCTGGATGTGACTATTCAGGCCCAGATTCTGACCATGATCTGCAATCTGCAGAGAAAATACGGAACTTCTGTTATCATGATTACCCACGATCTGGGCGTTGTGGCGGAGACCTGTGACAAGGTGGCCATCATGTATGCCGGGGAGGTGGTGGAGTACGGAACGCTCCGGGATATTTTTACCGGGGACAGGCATCATCCTTATACGGAGGGACTTTTCGGCTCTATTCCCAGTCTTACCGGGGATAGCAGACGGCTTCACCCCATCGAGGGGCTAATGCCGGATCCCACGAAAAAACCGGAGGGGTGCTGGTTCGCTCCGCGCTGCGGAAAATGTACAGAAAAATGCAAAAAACAGGTGCCGCCTGTATACGAAAAAGACGGACATCAGATCCGCTGTCATTTATTTGATGAGCAGGACACGGAGGAGGTGCAGTGATGGAACAGAATCTTCTGGAGGTAAGAAATCTGAAAAAGTATTTTCACACCCCTGCGGGGCTTCTCCACGCAGTGGATGATGTGAGCTTTTCCATTCCGGGAGGAAAAACAATGGGCGTGGTGGGAGAATCCGGCTGTGGAAAATCCACGCTTGGAAGATCTCTGCTTTGTCTGGAGCCGCCTACATCGGGAGAAATTCTTTTTCGGGGGAAAAATATTGCGAATTTAAAAAAGAAAGAGATGAAGGCTATCCGGCCCAAAATCCAGATGGTATTTCAGGATCCCTATTCCAGCCTGAATGGCCGTATGACGGTGCGTCAGCTGATTGCGGAACCTTTGCTGGTAAGTAAACTGTGCAGAACCCGGGCAGAGGTGGATAAAAAAATAGATGAGATAATGGACACAGTTGGTCTTGCCAGGAGACTTGATATGGCGTATCCACATGAGCTGGACGGCGGCCGCCGCCAGAGAATCGGAATTGCCAGAGCGCTGATTCTGGAGCCGGAGTTTGTGGTCTGTGACGAGCCGGTGTCTGCGCTGGACGTATCTATTCAGGCGCAGATTTTAAATCTCTTGATGGATCTGCAGGAGAGCATGGGGCTTACCTATCTTTTCATCACCCATGACCTTTCCGTTGTACGGCATATTTCCAATGAAATTATGGTGATGTATCTTGGAAAATGTGTGGAGAAGGCTGAGGCAAAAGAAATTTTCCGCAATCCGGTCCACCCTTACACTAAGGCGCTTCTTGGCTCAATTCCGATTCCGAGTGTGGAATCCTGCCATAAAAAGCGGGAACTGATCCAGGGAGAGGTGACAAGTCCGGTGAATCCGAAGCCCGGCTGCCGCTTTGCCGTGAGATGCCCTTATGCGTCGGAGCGCTGCCGTCAGGGAGACATTCCGCTGAAGGAAGTGGGCAGAGGACATTTTGTGGCCTGCCACATGGCCGAATAAGGGATCAGGATCTGAGAAAAATGCGAGGAGAAAGCAGATGAAACAGATAGATTATAGCTGGCCCTACGGAAATGAAGTGGGGCTGGAGGAAATTATAAAAAGCGATGTTCTTGTGCTGGGAGGCGGTCTTTCCGGGTGTTTTGCGGCCATCGCAGCGGCCAGAAGGGGACAGTCCGTGGTGGTGGTAGAAAAAGGGGCGGCGGAAAAAAGCGGCGCTGCCGGAACCGGATTTGACCATTGGGAATCTGCGTGCACCAATCCGTGTTCCGAAGTGACCCCGGAGGAGATTGCAGAGGCTTATGTACAGGAGCAGGACTGGTACAGTAACGGGATTGCCCATTATATAGAATGCAGGGAGGGGTATGACCGCCTGCTGGATCTGGAATCCTTTGGTGGAAAGATCCGTGATACCGAAGGAGAATTCAAAGGGGCGGAGTTCCGGGATGAGAAGACCGGACTTATGTTTGCCTACGATTATAAAAATAAATTTACGCTGCGTGTCTGGGGAACGACCTTTAAGCCTGCGCTTGTCAGAGAGATGAAGCGTCTGGGAATCCGTGTGTGTGACCGGACAGAGGCTACGGCTCTCCTTCTGGATAAGACAGGCAGGAAGGGTATCGGTGCCATGGGAATGAATGTGCATACCGGAAAATTTATGATTTTTCAGGCAAAATCTACGGTGCTTGCCATGTCCCGCCCTGCCAGAGTGTGGCTCTTTGATTCAGATCTCACAGGACTTTGTGAATTCCGCCCCATGCAGAGTATCGGAAGCGGTCATGCCATGGGCTGGCGGGCCGGAATGGAATTTACCATGATGGAAAAGACGGTCCGGGCAGAGTTTTCGGCTGCAGGCCGCAGCTTTCCGCCGTATGGCGCAGGGAATAATCACAATACCTGGTATGCAGCTACGATGGTGGATGCCAGAGGAGTGGAGATTCCCTATGTGGACCGGGACGGAAGGGAGCTTAAAACGGTTTCAGAGAGATATTATCCGGCCAGAGGGCAGAAATTCTTTCTTAAGGGCGGTGTTATAGACAATCCAAAGTATGAATACCGGGGACCGGAGACACTGGATTTTGACGAACTGATGAAGAGAGGCTATCAGCTCCCGTTTTATGCGGACTTAAGCCGGATGCCGGAGATGGAGCGCAGGGTAATCTGGGGCATGATGGTGGGGCAGGAAGCCAAAACGAATGTGCCTATCTATAAAAATTATAAAGACAGGGGATTTGATCCGGAAAAGGATATGCTGCAGAGCTACGGCACCGGCTGGCAGTCCGCTAATTTTCTGGATCAGGAGCGTCAGTTTTTCGGAGCACCGGGCGGTGTTATGCATGACTGGAATCTTGAGACGAATATTGAAAATATTTTTGCGGCGGGAGATCAGCTCTATGCTTCCGACTGCGCCGGGTTTGCCTGCGCCACCGGATATTATGCAGGCCGGAAGGCCGCTGATGCGGCGAAGAAAACCGGTTGGACAGCATATGACTCTGAGGATACCCGAAAAGAGAAGGAACGTCTTTATGCTCCGCTTTATAAAGATCCGGAGCAGGGGATGGGCTGGAAAGAACTGAATATGGCCATTGCCAAGGCCATGCAGAACTACTGCGGCGGCGTTAAATGCGACGCTCTGCTTCTGGAGGGGCTGGATCTTCTGGAGACCTTTGAGAAGGAAATGGTGCCAAAGCTGGCCTGCCAAAATCTCCATGAGCTTATGAGAACTCACGAGGTGCTGGATATTCTGACAGTGGCAAAACTGGTGCTTTATGCAAGCCTGTCCAGAAAATCAAGTTCTGTGCCTTTATGCTTCACCAGAAGCGATTATCCAGAGAACGATCCTGACAGAGACCGCTGTCATATTGTGATTCATCAGGAAAACGGGGAGGTAAAGACCAGGAGAGTGCCGCTGGACTTCTTCGGCAATTTGAAGGAGGAATACGAGAAACATAATCAGGACTATATCGGTGAAAGAGAAGCGAAAGCTTCAGAGACGGCAGAAATTCTTTCGGAAACCCGCGGGGCGGGGCTTCCCGCTGCCGGATTTGAACTGAATCCGGTTCCCTGCAGCGCAAGGCCGATCGTGTATGATCAGGACAAGTGCGTTGGATGCGGCCGCTGTGCCGCTGTGTGTCAGTGCGACGTACTTATGCCCTCACCGGAAAAGGGAAAACATCCGCTGGTTATGTATCCGGGAGAGTGTTACTACTGCGGCGCATGTGTCATGGTCTGCCCCGCGGAGGGGGCCATTAGGCTTGTGCATCCCCTTATGAACAGGGCTAAATTCGTACCGGTAAAAAATTAATAACAAATATAAGGCGGTTAGCAGATAAAAAATCTGTCAGCCGCCTTTTTTCTTTTCGATTTTCATTTATATCCGGTCGCTTCTGCGTATGAGTCCGTAGCCTATAGAATATGGTCCGGCATGAACGCCGATGGTCGCACCGATCCTGCAGAGCGGCAGAGGGGAAACCGTGCCGAATATTTTTTTCAGACATTCCATAGTCATTGCCCGGAATTTTTCTGCTTCCTCTGTATCATGGCAATAGCCGATCAGGATCGTACAATCGTCCGGCGTGCAGCAATGTTCTTTGAGGTAAGAAATCAGAAGTTCAATAACACCATTCAGGGAGTTCCTGCGTCCCCGCCTGATGCCGGAGGAATGAATCTCACCGTCCTCCAGCGTGATCAAGGGCTTTACATTCAGAAACGTTCCTGCGACACTTGTCACCTTTCCGATTCGTCCGCCATGGTAGAGATAGTCCAGATTTCCTACTGTGAACAGAATCCGGCCGCTTTGAATCAATTTCTGCATCACCTTTATGGTTTCATCCAATGTATATCCGTTATCCCGCAGCCGGCATACCTCTAACACGTAAGCTCCCTGCATCAATGTGCAGGACAGAGAATTTAAAATCTCTACCCGGATATCAGGATACGCTTTCTTTAACATTTCCTTTGCAATCTGGGCGGACTGCATGGAAGAGCTTAATTTGGTAGATATACAGATGCAGAGAATATCGGAGCCTTCTTTCGCACGGCGCTCAAAAAGCGTATAAAAATCCTGGGGAGACGGAGCAGCGGTCATGGGATAGGTTTTTGGATCATCTACCATACGCTGGTAAAACTCATCCAGATTGATTTCGATGCCTTCTTTTTTGTACTGACAGCCGTCAAAGGAAACCAGAAAATGTACAATATCAATTTCCCTCTTTTTTACTATGTCATCCAGAAGGTCGCAGGAACCATCACTGATAACACAAAAATTCTTTTTCATTCTTTTTATACCTCTTCTATAGATTTGAATTCCTGATGAGAATTATAACATTTATTTCACAAACTGTGAAGGAATATATTGGCACAATTTTCCTGAGAGCCGTTTTTAATAGCAGTGCTGATTATCAGAAAGATTTTTAAAGGGTTTAAAGAGGATATAAATTATCTGCGTATAAGGAACGTTTATCTTGGCGGAATGCTGCCGCTGCTGCTTTCAGCGGTGTTATTATGGCAGATCATCAGCCTATTGAAGCAGACGAAAATTCAGTTGATTTGGAATTGTCCGGACATACCCATGCAGGTTAGATATGGTCAATAGGACTTTTAGCGGAATTTGCAGGGTTATGCGAAAAGGTTAATCATAGAGTGCTTTTAAATGTGCGCCTTGCAGCGGAGTTTTGTAATCTGAGTCTTGACAGACATTTTTGCTTTTTATATAATCATAGGTGCTTGCTCGGAGGGCAAATCATTCTTTGGAAATGATGAGCTGGATAAGGCAACAGGCTGAGATGCCTGTGACTTATCCAGCTTTTTGTTGCCATGCATACTCACAAAAGATCCGGTGGACCTTTTGTGAGTATTTGAGGAGGGATGGATTACGCCTGACTTGCAATAATAGAAATAGCAGGGAGTGAGTGGGAATGATCCGGATTGCGGTGGTAGAAGATGAGAAGAGCTATATTGACCAACTAAAAGGATATTTAAAGAAATATGAAGAGGAGACAGGAGAGAACTTTCGGATTACTGTGTTTCATGATGGAGATGGGATTACGGAAAAGTACCGGCCGGATTTTGATATTATACTGCTGGATATACAAATGCGTTTTGTGGATGGTCTTACAGCCGCGGCAGAAATCCGCAGGGTGGATTCAGAAGTTATCATTATGTTTATCACAAGCATGAAGCAGTATGCTGTCCGCGGATATGAGGTGGACGCATTGGATTATATTCTAAAGCCGGTTTCCTACTTTGCGTTTAGTCAAAAGCTGAAACGTGCAATCGAACGTTTGCAGAAAAGAAACGGTACCTGGCTGACACTGCAAATAAAAAACGGTATGCTGCGGCTTTTGGATTCGGAAATTTATTACGCAGAGAGTGATAAGCATGGGGTGATCTATCACACCAGAAAGGGCTTATATGCTTCTGCTGAGCCAATGAAAATAGTGGAAGAAAATTTAAAAGCAGTAAAATTTTACAGAATAAATAACTGCTATCTGGTAAACCTTGCCCATGTGGAAGAAATACAGGATAAATGCGCAATCGTTCATGGGGAGTCACTTCAGATCAGCCGCCCGAGGATGAATGGGTTCATGAAGGCGCTGGTACAGTATTGGGGGGATTTAAAATGAGTATGTTGGATTTTCTGGGAATTGATATGACTACATATTTCCCGGATATTCCGCGTTCCTACACAGCGCTGGCACAATGGCTGGCATGCATGCAGTGTATCATGCTGGTAAAAAAGCGCCATATAAGAGGCATTTGTTTTGCCGGTGTGTCTTTGGCGATGCTTGCTCTGCAAACGGTTTTTTTGTGCATGACGGATGGACTTTATGGGTTCTGGTGGTTTGTATGTATGGCTGGTTCTGTTGCGCTGATGCTGTTCTTTATTTATATGTGCTGTGATATAAGCGGGATGGAAGCCGGATATTGCTGTACATTTTCTTTTATGACCGCTGAATTTATGGCTTCTCTGGAGTGGCAGATCGATTATTTTTTTTATTATGATATAGGCTGGAAGAATGGCTGGTTTCGTTTGTTCTGGCTTGTTCTGATTTATGGTCTGGTACTTGGGGCAGTCTGGTATACGGACAGAAGATTATCAAGTAAGGAAAACAAACTTCAGATTACCAGTCATGAGCTGATATCAAATATTTTTATAAGCCTGTCTGTTTTTTTGATGAGTAATCTCGGCTATGCATCGATACGGACTCCTTTTACCGCAAAGTTCCATGGAGAACTCTTTAATATCCGGACGATTGTGGATCTGGGCGGTCTGGCAGTGTTATATGCAAATCACGCGCATTTTATTGAGAGGCACACCAGCAGTGAACTGGAGAAAATAGAGAATATCCTGCATAACCAGCACCAGCAATACCATCAGGCGCAGGAGGTTATGGAGGTAATTAATTATAAGTATCATGACCTGAAACATTTTATTCTGGCGCTGCGCGCGGAGGAAAATACCGCTGACCGAAAACGTGCGCTTGACCGGATGGAGGCGGAAATAGAAGTATATGAGGCGCAGAACAATACAGGCAACCAGGTCCTGGACACCCTTTTGACTACAAAAAATCTGTACTGCATGAAGCATGACATAGATATGACCTATGTAGCGGATGGGAAATTGCTGGACTTTATGGATGAAATGGATATCTGCTCTATATTTGGGAATGCTCTGGATAATGCGGTGGAGTGTGAAGAAAAAATACCGGATAAAGAAAAACGGATGATTCACATTACGGTGATGGCAAAAAACAAGTTTCTGATTATACGGGTTGAGAATTATTATGAGAATAATCTGGAATTTGACGGAAGGTTTCCGGTTACAACAAAGGAGGAAAAGCGGCTTCACGGGTATGGTCTGAAAAGCCTGCGGTATACGGTACAAAAATATGGCGGTGAGGTAGATATAGATACAAAAGATAACTGGTTTATAGTGAAAGTCTTAATTCCGATAAAAGAAGAGTAAAGGAATGATGCTGATTATGCAAAATTGCTAAAATCAGCATCATTTTTTTGGGAATGATATATGAAACGTATAACAATCTACGCGGAATATTGACAATTTATGCATAAAAATGTTTTTGGAAAAAAACTTTGGTACAATTGAGACTGCAAGGAAACTTGAAATCAAAACAGTAGGAGGAATGGGAAATGTTACAAATCAACATGAGCGATGTCATTAACGTGCTGAACACCTGCAAACCGTATCTGATTGCATTTGGTATCGTGGTGCTTGCAGTAATTGTTCTTGTCGTCGCGGTAAGGAAGCTGGAAAAAACAAAGAGAAAGTTTGTGCGTGCGCAGGGGTGGATGGCATTGTTCCTTGCCTTTGTAATCACGGTAAACTTAATCTGCTTTGGACCAGTAAACAACCTGATTACGCTTGCGATGGGCGGCGGCAAGATTTCGGATGAGACCACCGCGAAGTCAAGTGAAGTCTGTGAGGATATTGCAGAGGAAGGAATTGTTCTTCTGAAGAATGAGGGAATTCTGCCGCTGAAAGGAACAGACAGCCTGAACGTGTTTGGCTGGGCCTCTACAAATGCAATTTACGGCGGAACCGGTTCGGGTTCCATTTCGGCAGCACATGAAAAAGTAACACTGCTGCAGGGTCTGGAGAATGCAGGATTTAAACTGAATACAGAGCTGTCTGATTTTTATACGGCATACAGGGCAGACCGTCCGGCAGTGGAAATGATGGAACAGGACTGGACACTTCCGGAACCGGCCGTGGACTCTTATAGTGAAGAGCTGCTTCAGAATGCAAAAGACTTTTCAGATAAGGCAGTGATTGTGATCAGCCGTCCCGGCGGTGAGGGAGCAGACCTTCCAACAGATGTAAGCAAGGTTACTTATACAGATAATTCATCCGAATATAAGGATTTTGAAGAGGGTGAGCATTATCTCCAGCTGAGCCAGACAGAAAAAAATATGGTGGAAATGGTCTGCGCGAATTTTGATGATGTGATAGTTATTTACAATGGCTCCAACGCAATGGAACTGGATTTTGTGAATGAATATGAACAGATTAAGAGTGCAATCTGGTGTCCGGGTACAGGACAGTCCGGAGCGAATGCACTGGGCAGAATTTTAAGCGGTGAAGTGAATCCATCCGGTAAGACAAGCGATACGTTTGTCAGGGATCTGACCGCGGCGCCTTCTTTCCATAATGTTGGAAAATTTGAATACGATAATATGAGTGAGTTCCCGGGTGACGAGTGGGGCGATCCTTCTGTAGCAACCTTTGTAAACTATGTTGAGGGAATCTATGTCGGTTATCGTTTTTATGAGACAGCAGCACAGGAGGGGCTGATCGACTATGATGAAGCGGTGCTGTATCCCTTCGGATATGGACTCTCCTACACAACATTTGAGCAGACCATGGGCAGTATCACAGCGTCAGACGGACATATTTCTTTCGATGTGACGGTAAAAAATACAGGGGATGTGGCAGGCAGGGATGTTGTAGAAGTATATTATAATCCCCCTTATGAAAACGGGGGTATTGAGAAAGCTTCCGCAAATCTGGTGGAGTTTGCAAAGACAAAAATGCTGGAACCGGGCGAATCTGAGACCATTACCATTACCTTTGATGAGGAAGATATGGCATCCTATGATACATACGGTGCTGGCGCTTATGTGCTGGAAAAAGGAAATTATGGTATTTCAATCCGCACAGATTCCCATCATGTGATTGAGGAACAGACGTATAAGGTTGATGAAACCATTACCTATGATGAGAGCAACCCCCGATCTACAGATCAGGTTTCAGCTACAAACCAGTTTGAGGAGGCAGAGGGAACCATAACATATTTGTCACGTAAGGATAGTTTTGCAAATTATGAAGAGGCAGTAAAGGCGCCGGAGAGCTATTCCATGCCGGATGAATATAAAGCAACCTTTATCAATAACAGCAATTACGATCCTCTGGAGGAAAATGATGCATCGGATGAAATGCCGGTGACAGGAGCAAAGAACGGACTTGTACTGGCAGACCTGCGCGGAAAAGAATATGATGATCCGCAGTGGGAGGATCTTCTGGACCAGCTTACCATTGATGACATGGACAACATGATCGCACTGGGCGGTTTCCAGACAGCGGCGGCATCCAGTGTCGGCAAAGTACAGACTGTTGACTGTGACGGACCGGCTTCTATCAATAATAATTTTACCGGAGTCGGCTCTATCGGATTCCCATCTGCGACAATGATTGCAAGTACCTGGAATAAGGACATTGCAAAACAGTTTGGTGAAAGCATTGGTGAAATGGCAGATGAGATGGGTGTATCTGGGTGGTATGCACCGGCGATGAATACGCACAGAAGTGCATTCGCAGGACGTAATTTTGAGTATTATTCAGAGGATGGCGTGCTTGCCGGAAATATGGCCGCAAATGCGGTGGCAGGTGCGGAAGAGTATGGCGTATATGCGTATCTGAAGCATTTTGCGCTGAATGATCAGGAATCAAACCGGAACAGAATGCTTTGTACCTGGTCAAACGAGCAGGCGATCCGTGAAATTTATCTGAAGCCATTTGAAATTGCGGTAAAAGAAGGTAAAGCGAAAGGAATCATGTCATCCTTTAACTATATTGGAACCAGATATGCGGGAGCAATGCCGCAGCTGCTGCAGACAGTCCTTAGGGATGAATGGGGCTTCCGGGGTATGGTTCTGACCGATTATTACGGAGTATACGGTTACCAGGATGCCGACCAGTGTATCCGCAACGGAAATGATATCATGCTGGTTGCATATGATGCCGGTACAAACCATATTTCGGATAAAGAAAGTGCAACATCTGTGAAGGCTATGCGTCAGGCATCAAAGAATATTATGTATACGGTGGTAAATAGCCGTGCCTATGATCCAGAAAACCTGAACACAGGAATGGAGAACTGGCAGAAAGCAGCAGTCGCAGTGGATGTCGTCATGGCAGCTATATTGATAGCGCTTGAAGTTGTAACATTCCGGCGCTTAAAGAGAAGAAAAGCGATGGCTGATACGGAAGAAAAATAGAAGAACAGGTAATTGCTGAAAAAAGGGAGGAGCGGGATGTGCGCTCTTCCCTGTGCCAAAGGAGGAGGATTTTGTGAAGCATCAGGAACTGATTGCAAAAATGACACTGGAAGAAAAGGCTGCCATTTTGAGCGGAAAAAACACCTGGCAGACAAGAGACATAGAGCGTCTTGGGATTCCGTCCATTTTTTGCTCCGATGGTCCTCACGGAATCAGAAAGCAGGCAGGGGCGGGGGACCATCTTGGGTTGAATGCGTCCCTTCCGGCAACCTGTTTCCCAACCGCGGCTGCGATTGCAAATAGCTGGAGTACAGAGCTTGGGGAGGAAGTTGGACAGGCGCTTGGGGAGGAAGCAGCTTCCCAGGAGGTCAATGTACTGCTTGGGCCGGGGCTGAACATTAAGAGAAGCCCGCTGTGCGGACGAAATTTTGAGTATTTTTCGGAAGATCCATATCTGAGCGGAAAGATGGCAGCTTCCTATATCAAAGGAATCCAGAGCCAGGGCGTATATGCCTGTCCGAAGCATTTTGCGGTAAACAGTCAGGAGCTGCGCCGCATGGCGATGAATGCAGTTGTGGATGAAAGAACCCTGCGGGAAATTTACCTCACCGGATTTGAGATCGCAGTAAAAGAAGGCGGAGCGAAAGCGATCATGACCAGCTATAATCAGGTCAATGGAACCTACGCTAATGAAAATAAACATTTACTCAAGGAAATTCTGAGGGACGAATGGGGATTTGACGGTATTGTGATCACGGACTGGGGCGGCTCCAACAGCCACGTCCAGGGAGTCGCAGCAGGCTCCAATCTGGAAATGCCGGCCCCGGGCCTGGACTCTGCAAGAGAGCTGATCCGCGCTGTGGAAGATGGCAGCCTGAAAGAGAAAGAAATGGATCTGCGTGTGGACGAGCTTCTGGATGCGATACTGGATTTAAGCTCCGGGGCAGAAAAAAAGCAGAAAAATTTTGATGAAAAGGCGCATCACAGTCTGGCGAAAAAGGCAGCTGCAGAAAGTGCCGTACTGTTGAAAAATGCGGGAAAAATCCTGCCCCTTAAGCCCGGCTGCAGGGTGGCGGTGATCGGGGATTTCGCCATAGAACCGCGGTATCAGGGAGCCGGATCTTCCGTTGTAAATCCCACATCGGTAGAAACTATGGAGAAAATAGTGTTTTCCTATGACCTTCACGTCGCAGGCGTGGCAAAGGGCTATCAGAGAAATGGTCAGCCGGATAACGAACTGATTACAGAAGCTCTGGAGCTTGCAAAAAAGGCAGAAGTTGTTATCTACTGTTTTGGTCTGGATGAACTGAGCGAGTCAGAGGGGCTTGACCGGGAGCATATGGAAATTCCGGAAAATCAGATTCGCCTGCTTTGCGAGCTGGAGAAGGTAAATCCCAATATTATAGGAATCATAAGTGCGGGAGCTGCAATAGAAATGTCCTGGCAGCATTACTGCAAGGCGATCCTGCACGGATATTTGTATGGGCAGGCAGGAGCCGGAGCAATGATGGATATTCTGACAGGGAAAGTGAATCCTTCCGGAAAGCTTGCAGAGACCTACCCCATGCGCTATGATGATACACCTGCTTTCCGGTATTATCCGGGCCAGGAGAGAAATGCGGAATACAGAGAAGGGATTTTTGTTGGATATCGCTATTACAGTACATCGAAATCCCGCGAGATGTATCCTTTTGGATATGGAATGTCTTACACAGAGTTTAAATATTCAGATATACAGGTAGATGATCAGGGGGTAACTTTCAAACTGAAAAATATCGGAAATTTTGACGGTGCCGAGATTGTACAGATGTACATTTCTCTTCCGGATTCTAAAATCTTCCGTCCGCAGATAGAGTTAAAAGGTTTTCAAAAAGTATTCCTGAAAACCGGCGAGATGAAAGAGGTTCGTATTCCCTTTGAAACCTGGACATTCCGGTTCTGGAATGTGAAAACCGGGAAGTGGGAGGAAGAAGGAGGAACGTACCAGATTTTAATCGGCGCGAGCTCGGAGGATATTCGTCTGACCGGGAAAAAGAAGATTATTGGAACTGCCAGGATATTTCCCTACGAGGAAAGCAAAATGCCATCCTATTTTTTGGGCACGATACAACATGTGGAGGATAAGGAATTTCAGAAACTGCTGGGTCATCCGATTCCGGACGGATGCTGGAGCGGGGAGCTTGGCCTGAATGATGCCATCTGCCAGATGTACTATGCCAAAAGCGGTCTTGCCAGAATGATTTACCGGATTCTTACAAATATCAAGAAGAGAAGTGAGGCAAAGGGAAAACCTGACTTAAATATTCTGTTTATCTATAATATGCCCTTTAGAGGAATTGCAAAAATGACAGGCGGCGCGGTGAGCATGGAAATGGCAGAAGGAATGGTGACGGTGGTGAATGGTCATTTCTTTAAGGGAATGAAAAAGATCATCGCAGGATATTTTGCCAATGCCAGGGCAAATAAGGAGTATGAGAAAAAGTTAAGAGGAAAATAAAAACAGAATGAGGAGGAGCAGTATGAGTAATCTGAAGGAATGGTGGATGGCAAAGTGGAATACTTTTGAAGCAGGTCATCCCAAACTTGCAAAGTGGATATATCAGATTTTTTGTTTCTTTGTGTTCAGCATGGGTGTGACAATTTTCCAGTATCTGGTATTTACATTTATGCCGGGCATACTGGGAATCGGTCTTGCGGGAACAGAGTTTATGTGGCCCCAGAAGAGAATGTCACTTTTCGGGGTCGAATTTACCTGGAGCCTGTTAGGCTATAATGTGCTCCGGGACTCTGCGGGAGCGGTGATGATCGGCGGCGGACTGGGATATTTTATAAGCTATGAGACGGGATCTTTTCTGGCACAGTGCATTAATTTTCCGCTTCAGAGAAATATTACCTTTAAAAGCCATGGAAATCCTGTGTATCAGGCAATGTGGTATTTTATCGCATGGGTGGCAATCTCTCTTATCTGCAATGGATTCAATAATCTCTGGATGCCGGTTGCCGCGGCGTATGTACCGCCGGCAGTTTATAATCTTCTGGTAACTTTTATTACCGGAGGAGTATCTATGATTATTTTCTTCTTTGTGTTTAAGATTATTTTCCCGGAGGGAGAAGCAAAAGAAAAAAATAGATAATTCTTCTTGACATCCAGATTATATTATGTATAATAGAGGTGCTTGCTCGGAGGGCAAATCATTCTTTGGAAATGATGAGCTGGATAAGGCAACAGGCTGAGATGCCTGTGGATCTTTATCCGGCTCTTTTTTTGTTTCCGGAAGCGAAATTTGTTGTAAGGGAGATGGAAAGTATGGATTTTCTAACAGATAAGATGAAACCAATGTACTTCAAATACCTGGGGGCAGCTTTTGGAAGTGCCTTGATCTCATCTATTTATGGTGTGGTCGATATGGCGATGGTAGGACAATATCAGGGACCGGAAGGTACAGCGGCACTGGCGGTTGTCAGCCCGGTGTGGAACATTATTTACAGCCTGGGGCTATTGATGGGAATTGGCGGTTCCGTTCTATTCAGCACTCTTAGAGGGAAATCAGAGCAGAACCGCAAAAAGTCAAATGAATATTTTACGGCATCTCTGATTGGTGTGAGCATTTTAGCGGTACTCACATGGCTGTGTGTCATTTTTCTTGACGATCAGCTGCTGCTGCTTTTTGGAGCGGAGGAGACATTGTTGCCGCTGGCAAAGAAATATCTTTTCCCGGTGAAGTTTGCGGTACCGAGTTTTCTGTTTACTCAGCTTATGGCAGCGTTTTTGCGCAATGACGGAAATCCCCAGCTTGCGACAAAAGCCGTTCTGTTTGGCGGGATATTTAATGTGTTTGGTGACTGGTTCTTTGTATTTGCCCTGAACTTGGGAATCATGGGAGCAGGTCTTGCCACTGCCATGGGATCTGTTTTTTCGTTGATCATAATGCTGACACATTTTGCAGGCAGGAAGAATACGATCCGGCTGGAAAAACCCGAGAGGCTGTTTTCCATGCTGAAGACCATCAGTGTGACAGGTTTTTCCACATTCTTTATAGATGTGGCGATGGGAATCCTGACGATGCTGTTTAACCGGCAGATTCTGAGATATCTGGGGACGAATGCCCTGTCCGTTTATGGCATTATTATTAATATCAGTACCTTCGTACAGTGCTGTGCCTACAGTATCGGGCAGGCTTCCCAGCCGATTATTTCTACCAATTACGGGGCAGGGAAGGGAGAGAGAATCAAAGAGATTTTAAAATATGCGGTGGGCACCGCAGCGGTGTTTGGGGTGATCTGGACAGCCCTGGCAGAGGGTGTTCCAAACCTGTTTATCAGGATTTTTATGACTCCAACAGAAGAAATATTGAGGATTGCGCCGTCTATCATCAGGCGCTATGGCATTTCCTTTTTGATTTTGCCATTTAATATCTTTTCGACCTACTATTTCCAGGCATTGATGAAACCGGCTGCATCGTTTATTGTATCGGTAGCCCGGGGCGCGGTAATCAGTGGGGTATTGATCCTGGCGCTGCCTGCACTGGCAGGCGGGGATGCGATATGGTTTTCCATGCCGCTCACAGAACTGATCGTTGCTATCTATGTAGCTATTATGATGGTGAGGTATACAGGGAAGATTGAGGTGGGAAAAAGAACGGCACACTTTCACTGAACCTGCAGTCTTTCTGCCGGAATGACGGTTCTCCAGGTCTTGTGGCAGCAGCAAATTTATTGTATTGCTGGTACTGGCTGCTTGTGTTCAGTGATAAGATTACGCATATGAGTAAACTCAGTCGGTAATATCTGTTTCCGGGTTACAGGTCAGACAAATGGTAACGCAAGTTCCAACGCCTGGTGTGGAGCGATATTGTAGTCCGCGATTGGCCCCATAGTACAACTGAATTCTCTGGTGCACATTTTTTACACCGTACCCCCGGCTGTTGGAGGTGATAATGGTTTGGCATTGTTCTTCTGACATGCCGCTGCCATTGTCGGAAATCCGAAAAAGCATATCATTTCCGTCCAGACGGCAGAAAATAGTCAGAATCCCTTTTCCGGGTGTGAGTTTTTTATCCAGACCATGGAGAATCGAATTTTCCGCAAGAGGCTGAAGAATGAGATTTAAAACCGGAAAATTCAAGCAACGTTCATCAATGTCGTAAGCCACATCAAAAGAATAGGAATGCATGATCTGTTGAATAGACACATATGCTTTTGTATTTTCTATTTCCTGCTTCACGGTCGTGAAGGACTTTCCTTTATTTAGCATGGTACGATAAAATGTGGAAAGTAATTGTGCCATTTCACTGATGCCTGTCTGTCCGGATAGGATAGCCTGACTATTAATCAGAGACAGGGAGTTGTAAAGAAAATGGGGATTAATCTGTGCCTGCAGCATACGAAGTTCGTATTTCTGCTGGTTTATCTTTGCAATCAGAACTTCATTGATCATGTGATTCAGTTGCGCCACCATAGCCTGGAAGGAATATTGCAGTTGCCCAATTTCATCTGTTCTGTCATCTGGAACGGAAATGATGTCGTAGTTTCCGTGTTCAACTTTCTTAATGTCCAGCGAAAGCTGTTCCAGAGGTTTGGAAATAATTTTTGACAGAAGGGCAGAAGCCATGATGGAGACCAGGACACAAAGGATGGCAATGGTCAGCGCAATCAGCTGAAAATGACGCAGGGAGACCCGAAGCTCATGAAGCGGCCGGTAAAGGCAGGCACTCCATTGGGATTCCTTCAGGGTGTATCGGGCACTGACAAGGCTTGATGGCATTATATTTTGAAGAATCTGCTCCTGGGAAACTGACGGATATGCAGAATTCTCAGGAAATGCCGCCATTTCATAAACTGGTTGTCCTGCATCGTCCATGATTAGAAAACCATAGCTGTTTTCGGCAAGATAAGATACAGATTCAAAGAGAGCATCCATGTTGATGGTGATACAGGCAACTGTAATATTGGTGGGATGCTTGTAATACATCTGTCCCAGCAGAAAGAGTTTTTTTCCATCCTCGGATACCTGAAAAAAAGGCACAGTGGATGCCACTGCCTGCTCATACCAGTGGAAACCTTCTGCTGTTTCCAGAGGACAGACGTAAGGCGTATGGGGATTGATATCCGCATCGGTGTACAGAGAAATCATTTCAATATCAGGATTCTGGGAGCGGATATTTAGGAATAGAGAATCCACACTCTCTTTATAAAACATATACAGATCATAATTTGTAGCATATTTTTTCACAATGGAAGTTTTGATGGTTTCATCCCATGTGATGAGTTCCAGCGCATTCATGTAGGTACTCAGCTTGTAGTCTAAAGCGTCTCCAGTCTGGCGAAGTGTTTCTTCCAGATTTTTTTTTGAGGCAGTGATCATCTGGCTGCTAATCTGCCAATAGCCAAGTAGTCCCAGGAGTAAAAGGGGAATCATACTGATGGCAAGACAAATTGTTGTGATTTTATTTCGGAAAGATAAATTCCGAAATCTGTGCAGGATTTTCTGCTTCATTGCTGGTGTTCATCTCCTTCTTTTCCGGTTGATGGCAATATGGACAGATTTGCCCGGTAGCTGTTGGGGGTAACGCCGTACATTTCTTGAAAGGTTTTGATGAAATAGGAGGCTGTAGGGTATCCTACGGCACGGCTGATCTCAGAAACCTTCATATTTCCGGATTCCAGTAATTCCCGTGCTTTTTTCATGCGAAATTGTTTAATATAGCGATGCAGAGAGAGACCAGTCACTTTTGTAAAGATGGTGCTGACATAATTCGGACTTAGATATACATAATCAGCCAGAAGATTCAGGGTGAGATCCTCACTGTAATGTGCGTGAATATATTGCTTGATCTGATAAACAGCATAATTGGCACCGTCGGATTCCTGACGAAGCCGGTCTGCAAGCAGATGAAGATATTTACGAACGATTTTACGGATATCTGTGAAATAACGCAGGGAATAAATCTGATCAGCGTTATCTTCAAAATCACAGCGGGACTGTCCGGGGATTGCTTCCATGAAAAGTTGTAACAGGCTGACACAGGTATACCGCACCCATGTCGGAGAATGAGCGGTGCAATCAGAACATTCCAGCAGCAGGTCCTCCGTCAGTGATATCAGGAGGTCTGCTTTTCCCAGTGAAACAGCAGAGGAGATTTTTTCCAGCATTTGCGGCAGGGAGCCTGTATCTTCCTCTTTTCGAAGAGGAAATTCTTCTGTAGAACATTTAGAGGCAGATTCCGGATTATCATCAAAAAAGCTGTCATTGTAATAGGATTTTGATTTGGCATAAACGATCTCCTTAGAATTCAGACGTTCCAGGATATTGGTAATAGTCTGACAGAAGTTTTCGGGGTTGACCGGTTTCAGGATATAGTTGACTGCATGGAGCAATAGGGCATTCTGAACATACTCGAAATCATCGAAACCACTGAAAAACAGGATTTCCAGATCCGGCTCAAGTTCCCGGGCGGCTTTCGCCAGATCAATTCCGGAAATGAAAGGCATCTGTACATCCGTCAGAAGAATATGTATTTTCTGGGTTTTCATGATTTCCAGTGCCTCTTTCCCGTTGGCTGCTTCATGAAGTTGAAAAACATAAGGAAATTCCCTGGTCAGCAGAAAGCGGACCAGTGTGCGTTCTACCTGTTCATCTTCGGCAATTAGAATGTGGTACATGTGCATGGTTTCCTTTCTGGATTTTATGGTCAGGTACTTCTATTGGTATTATAGCATTTTGCTTTTTTTGTAACAATAAGGAAAAAAGAAGTACTGTAAAATGTTGCACAAAGCGGAAGATTGTTTGATTTACAGTTTTTGGGCAGAATCCTATAATAAAGATATCAAGGAGCGAGACCCGGGAAGGGCTTCCGAAACTGCGCAGAACGATAGATAACAGGAATTATGAAAGGAGAAAGGAAAATGATTAATAGAAAAAAGGCAGGGGCATTGCTTTTGGTACTTTCCCTTACAGCAGGCCTTACAGCTTGTGGAGGCAGTGAAAAAGGAACAGCAGATCAGAGTACGGAAAATGCAGAGAACGGGGAGAGGGGAACGGTAGAGATTTCTATTGGCCGTCAGACAACGGCAAATCCCAAATTCCCGGAAGGGGATTCTTATGAAGATAATGCCTATATCCGCATGGTAGAAGAGGAATTGGATGTGGACATTTCTGATGCATTTGAGGCAGATTCCGGTGATGATTACAATCGTCAGGTTTCTCTTGCACTATCAGCAGGAAGCCTTCCGGATATGATGAAGGTTGCGACGAAGGATGAACTGACAGAGCTGTACGAAAATGAACTAATTGCAGACTTGACGGATGTATATAACAACTATGCCAGTGACTATATCAAAAGCATTTATGATTCCTTTGGGGGAAGAGCTCTGGAGGATGTGACATATGACGGAAAAATCATGGCACTTCCGGCTACCAGTTCCGATGCCGGTCCCGGTATGTTCTGGGTCCGCAGTGACTGGGCAGAAGAAATGGGACTAAAAGTGGATGAGGATGGAGACCGCTGCGTAACACTGGATGAAGTGAAGAACATTGCACAGGCATTTATTGATGCTGATCTGGAAAATACCGGAAATGTTGTGGGCATGACATTTGACTCCAGAATGACAACCAATACCTCGGACACTCCCTTTATGATGAACGCAATCATGTACGCCATGGGCGCATATCCCAGACATTGGTATCAGAATGAAGAAAATGAGCTGACCTACGGATCCGTTACCGATGAGATGAAAGAAGCGGTCGCGCTGATTCGTGACTGGTATGAAGAAGGAATTGTGGATCCTCAGGTGGGAACCAGAACGTGGGATGATATTACTGCTCTGGTGACAAAGGGTCAGTGCGGAATTATTTTTGGTTCCTGGCACACCCCGGACTGGCTGCTGAATAACGTATATGCGCTGGATAATGAGGCAGAGTTTGAGCCATACGTGCTGGTAGATGAAAATGGGAAAGTGAACTGTACTCATTATAAAGCAACCGGTGAGTATCTGGTGGTCAGTGCAGAATTTGAATATCCGGAGATTGCCATCGAAATACTGAACCTGATCTATGATGACATGGTAAATTCTGATGAGCTTCTGGAAAAATACCCAGAGGTAAATACATACCTGAATACTGGCGTAGATGGAACTGCAAGACCATTCAACATGGAAGTGAAGTCAAATACCTACTTGCTGGATGAATATGCCCAGCTGAAAGCTGCCCTGGAAGGAACCGGAAAAAAAGAAGATATCAGTACGGCGGAAGAGCGTTCCAACTATGATGCAATTATGGCGTATCGGGAAGGCAATGAAGATGTGACCGGATGGTGCAAGATTCATTCCAGGTGTAAGGGTGTGGATCTGCTGACTTACCTGGTGGATAAGGATCTGTACAACTGGATTTCTCCAATCTATCCGGAGACCACAACGACAATGGAAACCAACTGGTCGAATCTGCAGACGCTGGAGGTAGAATCTCTTATCAAGATTATTACCGGAGCATCTGATGTGGATACCGGATTCGAAGAATTCCGGACTGCATGGTATGACCAGGGCGGTGAAATGATTCTGAAGGAAATTGAAGAGCAAATTGCAGAATGATGCAAACGGGAAGAGAGCTGTTCGAAGGAGCAGCTCTCAGAAGAAAGGAGTTAATCTGTGAAAGTCTTATCCAGAAAAGAAAAAACACAGGCCAGAATAGCTTCCAGGCGAAAGGATACCTTGTACTATCATGGAATGGTGCTTCCGGGCATGCTGTTTCTGGCGATTTTCAGCTACCTTCCGATGATGGGGCTGATCATGGCTTTTCAGGACTTTGTTCCGGCAAAGGGAATCTTCGGCTCAGAATTTGTGGGACTGAAGCATTTTAAATATATGCTGCAGCTTCCGGATATCGGAAGAGTAGTGCGGAATACACTGATTATTGCATTGGGAAAGATCATTCTGGGTATGGTAATGGCCATTGTTTTCGCCATTCTCCTGAATGAGATCCGGCTTAAGTTTCTGAAAAAGTCAGTGCAGACGATTGTATATCTTCCTCATTTCCTATCCTGGGTTGTCCTGGCATCGGTTGTTATCAATATGTTTAACATTGATGGTTCCGTAAATCAGATTTTTTCCGCTATCGGATTGAACAAGGTCAATTTCCTGGGAAGCAGCCAGTGGTTCCGGAAGCTGATCATCGGAACGGATGTATGGAAGGAGTTCGGCTATAATTCTGTGATCTACTTAGCGGCTATCACCGGGATTGACCCGGGATTGCATGAGGCAGCTGCCATTGACGGAGCCTCATGGTGGAAACGAGTCTGGCATGTGACATTGCCGGGAATGCTGCCGATTATCCTTTTGATGGCAGCCATGAACCTGACATCGGTTTTGAGTGCCGGATTTGATCAAATCTTCAACCTTTATTCTCCGGTGGTTTATGAAGTGGGTGATGTCCTGGATACCTATGTATATCGGATTGGTCTGGTGGGACGCCAGTACAGCTTCGGTACTGCCGTTGGCCTGTGCCGTTCCGCGGTGGCAACCATTCTTCTGGTCAGCACAAATAAGCTGACAAAGAAACTGACAAATCAGAGTATTTTTTAGCCGGAGGAAAAAGATATGTTGGATACAAAAAGCAAAAGTGCAAAAATCAGAAATCTTGTTATTTACTGTATTGTGATTTTTCTGGGGCTGATCTGTCTGTTGCCGCTGGTGAATATCCTTGCCATTTCCATGAGTGGAAGTGCAGCGGTAACTGCAAACAAGGTCGGACTGACTCCGGTGGATTTTACCATGACCGCATACCGCCGCATTCTGGAGGATCAGCAATTCTGGCGCTCTTTTGGAATATCGGTTGTGCGTGTAGTATTGACGCTGGTCCTGAATCTGGTACTGATCATTCCGCTGGCTTATGTTATGACACGGTCAAAGAGAGAATTCCGTGCCAGAAATATTTATATGAACCTGCTGATCTTTGCCATGCTGTTTAATGGCGGTATGATCCCTACATACATTGTAGTGAAGGAACTGCATCTTCTGAATACCATCTGGGCACTGATTTTGCCCGGAGCGGTTCCTGTCTTCAGTGTGATTCTGTTAATGAATTTTTTCTATGGCGTACCAAAGGCACTGGAGGAGGCGGCTATCGTGGATGGTGCCAGTCAGCTCCAGGTACTGATTAAAATCATGGTTCCCTGCGCAAAGCCGGCCATTGCTACGGTCTCACTGTTCAGTATTGTGGGAAGCTGGAATGATTTCCTGGGAGGCCTAATCTATATGCAGAAGGTGAAGGACTATCCTATTATGACATATATTCAGTCATTAAGTATTGATCTGCAGGAACTGGTGAACAGCTCTATGAACAGTGCTGCGCTGGAAAATATAGCAGAGCTTTCTAATAAAAATCTGAATGCTGCGAAGATTGTAGTAGCTGTCATTCCGCTGCTGCTGATTTATCCATTCTTGCAAAGATATCTCATTAGTGGTATTGTTATGGGATCAGTAAAGGAATGACACCAAAAATGAAAGGAAGGGATTTCATGAATTATTCACAGAGTAAAATATGGTGGAAGGAAGCTGTGGTTTATCAGATCTATCCCCGCAGCTTTATGGACAGCAATCACGATGGAATTGGTGACCTGAGAGGGATTATTTCCAGACTGGATTATCTGAAAAAACTGGGTGTGGATGTAATCTGGCTGAGTCCGGTTTATCAATCTCCAAATGATGACAATGGATATGACATCAGTGATTACCGTGCTATTATGAAGGAATTCGGTACTATGGAAGACTTTGATGAGATGCTGGAGCAGATTCATGCCAGAGGAATGCGCCTGGTGATGGATCTGGTTGTGAATCACACCTCTGATGAGCATGCCTGGTTTGTGGAAAGCCGGAAGTCAGAGGATAATCCATACCGGGACTATTATTTCTGGCGGGAAGGCAGAGAGGGAAAGGCTCCCAACAATTGGGGAAGCTGTTTTTCCGGTTCTGCGTGGAAATATGATGAAACGACAGACATGTATTATCTTCACCTGTTTTCAGAGAAGCAGCCGGATCTGAATTGGGACAATCCAAAGGTGAGAGAAGAAGTCTTTGATATGATGGACTGGTGGTGCCGGAAGGGAATCGACGGCTTCCGGATGGATGTGATCAGCTTTATTTCCAAGGAGAAAGGATTGCCGGACGGTTATCAGTATCCTGATTCTTTGTATGGAATTCCCCGAAGTGTAAACGGCCCGCATGTCCATGAATATCTTCAGGAGATGAACAGCAAGGTATTATCCAGGTATGATCTGATGACAGTAGGAGAGTGCTCCGGCGTAACCATCGACGAAGCAAAAAAATATGCATCAGCAGATGGAAAAGAGCTGAGCATGGTGTTCCAGTTTGAGCATGTGGGGCTGGATGATGGCCCTTACGGAAAATGGACAGACCGCAGAATGGAACTGGATGCATTTCGCAAAGTGATGAGCAAATGGCAGACAGAATTGCAGGATGTTGCATGGAACAGTTTGTTTCTGGGAAATCATGATCAGCCGAGATCTCTTTCCAGGTTTGGAAATGATGCACCCAAATATCGTCAGGCATGTGCTAAGATGCTGGCTACCTGCATTCATATGATGCAGGGAACACCATATATTTATCAGGGCGAGGAACTGGGCATGACCAATTGTCCCTTTGACAGTCTGGAGGAACTCAGGGATATCGAAAGTATCAATGCTTTTCATGAGCTGACTGCGGCAGGGAAAGTGTCAGAACAGGACATGATGCGCTACATCAATATGAGGGGCAGAGACACTGCCAGAACACCCATGCAGTGGGATAGTACCGCCAATGCGGGATTTACAGACGGAACTCCCTGGATCAAGGTGAATCCCAATTATACCGAGATCAATGCCAAAAGTCAGATGGAAGATCCGGATTCTGTTTTCTGTTATTATCAGCAGCTCATCCGACTGCGAAAACAAGAGCCGGTTATTGTGTATGGCACCTATGAATTGCTGGAGCCGGATCATGAATCGCTGTACGTTTATACGAGGACACTGGAAGAGGATAAGATTCTTGTGGTATGCAGCTTCTCGGAGAGGGAGGTCGTCTATATGCTTCCGGAAGAATTTCGAAGAGGAAAGGTGCTTCTTGGAAATGTGCGAACCGGGATTTCAGCGGAAGAAATGTCTTTGTGCCTGAAGCCATATGAAGCACTTGTAATTAAAAAATAAGAAACAATAAATCTGAGGAGATTTTATAAATGAAAAAACACTTGAGAATCAATGCACATTCCGCAGCGCAGACAGAGAACGTAATTCAGAAAGATTGCTGCCGCATCACGGTATTGACCGACAGCCTGGTGCGGATTGAGTACAATGAAAACGGAAAATTTGTCGATTCTCCTACCCAGACGGTGATTAACCGGGATTTTCCTAAGGCGAAGTTTGAATATCAGGAAACGCCGGATGGTATGGATATACGCACAGAATATTTTCATCTGCAGTATGATGGAAAAGAATTTACGCCAGGCGGCCTGGTCTGTATGTGTACTAACGTAGACCTGGAGGGGATGCCAGGAGGAAATATGCCTGCATGGCGCTGGGGAGATAAACGTTCTACCTTGAAAGGTACCGCCCGTACTCTGGATAATGTAAACGGTGCCTGTGAGCTTGAGGACGGCATCATGTCCTATTGGAACGGGTGTGTCTGCCTGGATGACTCCGGAACGCTGACGATCAATGACGACGGCCGGGTAGAACCCAGGAGCACAGGCGGCAGAGATATCTATCTGTTCGCCTATGGACACAGGTATAAAGATGCTTTGAAGGATTTTTATTATCTCTGTGGAAAAACTCCCATGCTTCCCAGATTTGCTTTGGGAAACTGGTGGAGCCGGTATTATCCTTATTCTGAAGAAACCTATATGGACCTGATGGAGCAGTTTGATGCAGAAGATATACCATTTTCTGTGGCTGTTATTGATATGGACTGGCATCTGGTGGATATTGACCAGAAGTATGGTACCGGGTGGACGGGGTATACATGGAACCGGGAACTCTTTCCTGAACCGCAGAGATTTCTGAAAAGGCTGCATGACAGAGGCATGAAAACCACGCTGAATCTTCATCCTGCCGATGGAATCCGTGCCTATGAGGAATGTTATGACCGGATGGCTGAGCGGCTGGGAAAAGATCCAAAGAAACAGGAGCCACTGACTTTTGACATTACAGATCCTGATTTTCTGGAGGCATACATGGAGGAAGTACTGCATCCTATGGAAGAGGAGGGAGTGGATTTCTGGTGGATCGACTGGCAGCAGGGTACTTCCACAAAGGTTCCCGGACTGGATCCCCTGTGGATGCTGAACCATTACCACTATCTGGACAGTGCCAAAGACGGAAAACGTGGTATGACATTTTCCCGATATGCAGGACCGGGATCCCACCGGTATCCCATTGGTTTTTCCGGCGACACCGTTATTTCCTGGGATTCTCTGGACTTCCAGCCATATTTCACCAGCACGGCATCTAATATCGGATATGGATGGTGGAGTCATGATATCGGCGGACATATGATGGGAGAAAAGGATGATGAACTGGAAGCCAGATGGTATCAGTTTGGTGTGTTTTCTCCCATTAACCGCCTGCACAGCAGCAACAGCAAATTTAATGGAAAAGAGCCGTGGCGTTTCAAAAATGAGGCCAGAGATACCATGATCCATTTCCTGCAGCTGCGCCATCGTATGGTTCCTTACTTGTATACTATGAATTATCGGGCGTGGGCTTTGGATGAACCCCTTTGCCAGCCGTTGTATTACAAATATCCTACAAAATGGGAGGCATATTCCAGGAAAAACCAATACCTTTTCGGCAGTGAACTGATGGTAGCTCCCATTACAACAAAGCGGATTGAGAAGCTGAATGCTGCGGAGGTTATGGTATGGCTGCCGGAAGGAATGTGGTTTGATTTCTTTACGGATACACTGTATACTGGAAACAGAAGTCTGTGTATGTATCGCGGGATTGATCAGATTCCGGTTCTGGCAAAGGCGGGTGCGATCATCCCTCTGACAGACGATATCATCGGTACACATGCAGATCAGAATCCGGAGGCACTGACCGTGGAGGTTTATCCGGGCGCAGATAATCGTTTTCTGCTGTATGAGGATGATAATGAGACAAATGCATATCTGGATGGTATTTATGCCCAGACGGAGCTGCATCTGAACTGGACTGAAAGAAAATTTTTCATTGAGCCGGTAAATCAGAATAGCTACCTGATCCCGGAAGAGCGATACTGGAAAATCCGGCTGCATAAGGTTACTGCTGATACTGCGGAAGTTCGCATTAATGGAAATACAGCTCCGGCAAAGGTGGAAAAAGACGGCAGTACTCTGGTCATCTGTCTGGAACATATTCATCCGGAGGATCTGGTGGAAATCACCCTTCCCGGGGATACGGAGATTGCCGGAAATCAGGCAGCAGAGTCCCTGTATGCGTTCTTGAATCAGGCTGAGATTCGTTTCTTCCTGAAGGATCAGATTTATGATCTGGTCATGAAGCATGGAAAAAATATTGCGGCTATTATGGGAGAAATGCAGGTCCTGGGTGCAGATGAGATTCTGCAGCGTGCCGTGATGGAAATTATTGGAGCAGATGGCAGAGAGTAATTCATGAACCTGGGAGCAGCAAACCGATGGTATAGACTGGAATCAGTCAAAAACCATCGGTTTGTTCTTTGCTTTTAAACATTAAAAATGGAGGCAGGTAAGAGTGTATAAAAATTATATTTTTGATTTATATGGAACATTGGTGGATATTCATACGGATGAAGAGAAACAGGAAGTTTGGGAGAAGCTGAGCCTTTTTTATGGCTATTATGGTGCACTGTATTCACCTAAAGAACTGAAAAGTGAGTATAAGCATCTGGCAGATTGTAAGGAAAGTGCGGGGGACAGTCATGAGGCTTATCCTGAAATACAGATTGAGGAAGTGTTCCGGGCATTATTTATTGCCAAAGGGATTCAGCCGGGGGACTCACTGGTTCTTCATGCCGGGCAGTTTTTCCGTGTGCTTACCACAGAATACCTCCGTCTTTATGATGGTGTAAAAGGAATGATGAAAGCACTCCGGAGGCAGGGAAAAAAGATTTATCTTTTGTCCAATGCCCAGCGGATTTTTACAGAATATGAATTGTGTATGCTTGATATTGCAAAATATTTTGACGGTATTCTGATTTCTTCTGATTATGGAGTGAAAAAGCCGGATCCGCGTTTCTTTAAAGCTTTGCTGGAAAAATATAACTTAAATCCCAGGGAGTGTATTATGATCGGCAATGATGAAAAATCTGATATTGCAGGCGCTGCGAAAGCGGGGATGGATTCTTTCTACATACATTCAAATATCTCGCCTGAATGCAGTAAAAAGATAAATGCAACCTATGTCCAGATGGAAATGAACCTGAAAGAAGTGTGCAATACTCTTGGGATTGCAGGGAGTGGAAAATCAGAAGGAAAGTAAAGGAATGGAAGGAACATAATTCATAGACAATCTTTCTGCTGCCATATATGCCGTGTGATTCCCTGTGTATCCGGATGATCGCTTTCAGATCTCTTATACGTTTTTTCAAGGCACGCAGTCCAGCATCCTCCTGATGAAGATTACCGCTGCCAACAAAAGGATCTGCGGAATCTGTGCTGCCGGTACTCCCGACTGAACCCTCTTACATGCTTCTTCCTTGAATTCACTACTATAGGTCTGTGCCACAATCTTTCCTCCTGTCTCGTTGGATAGATTATACCATTCATTCTGTGTGTCTATCAAATGGGGTATAAGGCAAATGCATACTTATATTTCTGATAATGGTTGTAGCATAATTGCTTTTAACTCGTATATATTAATTGAATTATGTAATTGGAATTTCGGAATTGCTGGGAAGAATCCTGTAAAGCTCAGAAAGGATATATTAATAAAAAATGTGACAGATAAGCCATATGTGCAATATTTTGTCACAAGTGAATCCTATGCCAATAATGAAGTTACAAATAGCGTCAGAAATGAATAAAGTTGTGTTGAGATGATTATGACGAATAATATGCATACTAGAACAATGTAGGATGAAAAAAATGATGGTATAACAAGAGTATTAATTGAGTTTTGGATATATTATGGTTATAATAAAATTGAGGGATGACAGAAGGGGGATAGTCTTATGGAAAAATTGCAGGATGAAAAATTGAAAAAGATATTGATGGAACTGGCAGAGATGTTGCGGGAAGTATATCGTGATAAGCTGAAGGCGGTAATTTTATATGGTTCTTTTGCACGTGGAACGGCAACTGATGATTCGGATGTAGATATTATGGTTCTGGTAGATGGAACTGATCAAGAGCTGCGGACTTTTGAAGATAAATTGGGCGATGTATCAACGGATATTTCCATCAAATATTTTAAGGTATTTTCGATTATAGATGTTAGCTATCAGGAGTACATGGCCTGGATGAAGATATCCCCGTTTTACAGAAATGTATCAGAGGAAGGAGTAGTTCTGTATGCAGCTTGATGTAAAAACACTTTCTACATACCGATTGAACCGGGCAAAAGAGGATCTGGAAGCTGCCATCAGCAATCATCAGTCTGGATTTTATAAGGTCGCGATAAACAGGTCATATTATGCGATCTTTCATGCAATCAGAGCGGTTAATATTCTGGATGGATTTGATGCTTCCAGGCATAGCTCGGTGATTGCTCATTTTAATCAATTTTATGTACATGGAGGAAAGTTTGATCGTGATACATACAAACTGATAGATAGCGCGTATCGTATCAGAGAAAAATGTGATTACTCAGATTTTTTTATTGCATCAAAAGAAGATTCAGAAAATCAAATTTGTAATGCAAAAGATTTTATTTATAGAGTCGGGGAATTTTTGAGTATACAAGTTGAAGAATAAAATAGTTTTATGAGGTAGCCCCTTTTCATCCAGCAAAAGGGGTTATTGTTCTATATAGTGTTATTTATGAATAATGCGTTTATTTTTATAATATTCATAAGGTTAAAGGGGTGTCGATGTACAAAAGAAGAATGATCTAATAGATTTAGGTCGGGTAGAAGAGACACAGATAAGATGAAAAAATCAGAATCATGCGCCATCTCGTATTCAGCCAGATACACTGTTTACTTTTACGACAGAATTGAAATGGCTTTTAAAAATATTACAGAATAGAATGATTTCGCCGAGATATTGTGATGAGGATATTAGTTATCTGAAAATTAAAGGGATGAAACATATTGCATATCGGATGAGATGTTTTTGCGATATTAATCTTCATAAATTAGATTATCATATGGAATGGTGCAGGAGATTAGCAGTTTTTGATGATAACGGATTTATTTGTTGTTGCACAACTTATTAAAGAATACCAGCCTTTCATTGACGAAGTCATGCCAGAGAATGAGGCGAATAATCAGCTGGAAACAGAAGATATGGATATAGTTATCCCGGTAGAGGAATATCTGCTTTAGCCATAAAAAGTATAGATGAAAGAAAGAACAAATGTTCTAGAAAACATCTATACTTTTTATTTTATTTATGCTATACTTTTTAATGACTTTCATTCGTAAAATGAAAAATGCAGTTATGAAAGAACAAGGACATTCGCAATCCGCTTCGCTACTTGCTCATGAAAGCAGTACAAAGGGCGGTGCTGCTTTCAAATTACACTCAGAATTTGCCCCAACCGGTGACCAGCCGCAGGCGATTGAACAATTAGTGAAAGGCTTCAAGGAAGGCAATCAGTGTCAGACCTTGCTTGGTGTTACCGGCTCCGGTAAGACCTTTACGATGGCCAATGTCATCAACTGTTTCCAAAATGGAAATAGTTCAAAAGGAAGGGAATAGAAATGTTAAGCGTGAGCAAGAGTTTTATAATCTTGATGCTATTATAGCAGTCGGATATCGGGTAAATTCTAAAAAAGCTACACGTTTTAGGCAGTGGGCTACAAAAACGTTGAAAGAGTATATTACAAAAGGATTTGTTTTAAATGATGATATGCTAAAAAATGGCAAGCCTTTTGGTTAATGAGTATGCAGGATTGGGTGGAACAGACAAATCAGTTTTTGGTAAATAATCGTCGTAAAGTTTTAGCAGGAAAAGGAAGAGTATCTCATGATGAGGCGATTGAAAAAGCTAACAAAGAGTATGAAGTGTTTCGTGTAAAACAAGATCAAGAGTATATTTCTGAATTTGATCGGGAAGTTGAAAAGTATCTCAAAGGAGAAAATTAAGGAGAGGGTTTTGGTCAAAAATAAATAATATAGATATATGTGGAGGATGCTTTCATGGATCATTTTGAATTAGTATCAGAATATCGGCCCACCGGCGACCAGCCGCAGGCAATTGAACAATTAGTAAAAGGCTTCAAGGAAGGCAATCAGTGCCAGACCTTGCTTGGCGTTACCGGCTCCGGTAAGACCTTTACGATGGCCAATGTCATTCAACAACTAAATAAACCAACGCTGATTATAGCACACAATAAGACCCTTGCTGCACAGCTTTACGGGGAGTTCAAAGAATTTTTTCCGAATAATGCGGTGGAGTATTTTGTCTCCTACTATGGAAAAGTTGAAAAAAAAGGTGCTATTTGGTGCTGTTTAGTCTATTTGTGACGTATTAAATGACGTATAACGGACGAAACAGCACTACCTAGATTAGGTGAAATTGTATGGACGGGTGACTTGATTCGTGTAATTTATAAAAAGGTTTACTATTAACCCGATTGGAATGCTGATGAATAAATATGCTGAGAGAAACAAAATTATTTTAGGAGCTTCTTGTATAATTCAA
>DKTR01000122.1 GCA_002473385.1 Lachnospiraceae bacterium UBA7225 | reverse complement strand
CAAGAGTGCAAAAATCCCATCGCGAAGCGATTTTAAATGGATTTTTGCAGGTAACAGGGCAGCCTGGCTGAACTGTTACCTTTTTCGAAGTAAACAGATAAGTCCAGAGCTATTATAGACGTTTTTCCGGCAGGTGTCAAAGCAATCCATCGGAACAGGTCACAGCACTGGCAAAATGGTTACTGTTCACTCCGTTCACAGTAACTTTCGCAAATCTATTTAAAATTCACTTCGCGAATGGGATTTGCTCACACTCGAATCACGTTCTTACGCCTCAAACAGCAAGTGTCTGAGGCTGGCGTGAACAGCACTGGCAAAATGCACAAAAATATATATGGAATTTTTAATAATAGGACAAAAACACAATTATTTTAAAAAATGTGGTTGACAGGACTGGAGAATATGTGTTATATATGTAGTGTAAACGTTTGCAGAATTTATGAACGCTTTCTTTTTTGGAAATAAATGTAAACGTTTGCACAACAGAGAGGAATGAGGATATTGAAGGGTCGAAAGGGAGTAAGTATTGTGGATGTAGCACGGGAAGCAAAGGTTTCTGCTGCTACAGTATCAAGAGTAGTAAATAACATTGATAAAGTGAAACCGGAGGTACGCCAGAAAGTACTGGATGCAATCCGGGACCTGGGATATAGTCCGAATCATGCCGCCAGAGCGCTTGTAAAGAAAAGATCAAACTGCATCGGCATTGTAGTAAATAATCTGCATGATCCTTTCTTTCATGATCTGATCAAAGGATTTGAAATGTCCGCGCAGCAGACAAGCTATGCTGTTATGTTCTGCAGTGTCCTTGGAGGGGATGTTGCCAGCAAGGAGCAGTATGTGCGCTATCTTACAAATGGTGTGGTAGATGCGGTTATCCTCTATGGTTCCTACCTCAGTGATAAAAGCGTCATTAATTATCTGAAGGATACCCAGGACATTGACTATGTGATGATTGAAAATGATGCGGAGGAGCTGAATTGTAATAAATTGCTGATAGATAACTTTGGCGGCGCGAAGAAGGCGGTGGAGTACCTTCTGCAGAAGGGGCATCGGAAGATTGCCCATATCTGTGGCAATCCCAATAAAAAGGTTTCCAGGGAACGTCTGGACGGCTATCTGGAGGCAATGAAAAATGCCGGAATAGAGGTAGATGAGCGCTATGTGCAATGCACGTCCACAGATTACCGCAGCGGGTATGCCTGCGCAAATGCATTGTTTGATCTTAAGCAGCCGCCAACAGCTATCTTTTGCTCAGACGATGCGATTGCAAGCTTTGCTGTCCGTGCGGCGCTGGACAGGGGGCTGCGGGTTCCGGAGGACATTTCAGTGATGGGGTTTGACAATCAGACTATCTTGCCGGATCATTACCGGGGACCGGATATCACCTCTGTGAACCAGCCGCTGTATAAAATCGGCATGGACAGTGTAAAGCTGCTGAGTGAACGGCTCAACAGCGATGAAGAGATGGAGCTGGTGCGGAAGATTTATCAGACGGAAATTGTGGAGAAAGAAACAGTTACGGAATGTAAGGTGGAATAATACATGGATTACAATAATATGCTGAAGCAAAAACGGGTTTTTATCACTACCGGTGCGCGGGGAATTGGGCGCGAAATCGCGCGGCTGTTTGCCAGACAGGGAGCGATAGTGGCAGTTGGAGGAAAAAATCTGCCAAAGCTTGCAGAAACTATGGAGGAAATTTGCAGAATTTCGCCGCAGTCGAAAGGCTATCCATGCAATCTGGGAAGTGCAGAAGAAGTTATAGCGGTCTGCGATCAGATTATGGAGGATTTTTCCGGAATCGATATTCTGGTAAATACCGTGGGCATTAACCGTCATGGGGAGATTACGGAGTACGATCTGGAAATGATGGATACGCTGATTAATACAAATTACAAAAGCGGTCTGATCTGTGCACAGAAATTCCTGCCGGGGATGGTTGCACGCGGATATGGAAATATCATTAATATTTCCTCCATTCACGGAACCATGACGATGCCTGGCTTTGGCATATATGCGGGAACGAAGGGGGCAGTCAATGCGACAGCGCGGGCAATGGCGCTGGATTATGCGAAAAAAGGCATCCGGGTAAATAATATTTCGCCGGGATTGATTATGAGCGACAACATGCAGGATGAAATCGCGGAATATCCGGAAGGAGAACCCAGAGAGCGCTTTATGGAACTGCTGCGTGGAATGCAGCCGCTCTCCCCGGGGAAGATGGAAGACATTGCAAATGCTGCGCTGTTTCTTGCAAGTGATATGTCTTCTTATATTACAGGACAGACTATTCTGGTAGATGGAGGAGCCAGTATCAAAGCACATTAAAGGAGGAGGCAGGAGTATGGATTTTTTTGAAGAGCACGGGCTTACCCCGTTTATCAATGCTCATGATACATATACCGTATATGGCGGAAGCCGGATGGCTGAAAATACTCTGGAGGCAATGCGGCAGATTTCACGTCATTTTGTGGATATGGAACAATTACAAAGAAGGCTGGGAGAAGAAATCGCGCAGATGACGAAAAATGAGGGCGCTTATATTACGAACGGAGCGGCAGGTGCATTACAGCTTGCTGCGAGTGTCTGCATGGCGCGCGGAAGTATGTACCATTATCGTCAGCTTCCGGATACCAGTGGAATGAAGGATGAGATCATTGTTCTGCGGGCGCAGAGAAATGCGTATGATGAAGCGATCTGGAGTACCGGAGCTGTGAGAGTAGAAATTGGTGATGCGGATGAGACGCTGGAATATGAGCTTGAGGGAAGTATTTGTGAAAATACGGCAGCCGTTTTTTACTTTTTGTCATCACTGTATGAAAGGGGATCCATGGAACTTTCAAAGGTGATTGAGATTGCTCACAGACATCAGATCCCGGTAGTGGTAGACGCAGCGGCGCAGCTTCCGCCGGTAGAAAATTTATGGGAGATTACGGAGAAAGGTGCTGATCTTGTTATTTTCAGCGGCGGCAAGACACTTTGCGGACCGGCAGACAGCGGTCTGATCGTCGGAAAAAAAGCACTGATAGAGGATTGCATACGTTTTGGCGCTCCTGCTCATGGCATCTGCCGTACCAGTAAAACTTCGCGGGAGAGTATGGCAGGGCTGTATATGGCATTGAAAAACTATCTGGAGCTGGATCAGAAAAAGAATACAGAAATACTTCGTCATAAGAACGAAATTGTTGCCGGGTATATGAATGATGTTCCGGGAATATTAAAAATGGAAATGGTAGAAAAGGGACCGGTGGGACAGACCTATCCGCGCCTGTTTCTTTACCTGGAAAAACCGGAAACGGGAGACCGTATCGTACAGAAAATGTATGAACACGGAATCTATATCGGTCATGAAAAAAGCTGCGGTGCCCTTTACATCAGCCCGCTGAATCTGACAGAAGAGGAAGTCGGCACGGTGGGAAATATGCTGAAGATGATTTTATTGTCTGAGTAATTTTTTTACCAGAAAATGTAAACGTTTGCACAACGCGAAAATGACATAGGAGACGGGAATGGAGAAGAAATCAGAGTTTTACAGAAAACATGAAAAACAACTACATCAGCTGCTGATACAGATTCGCGGGGAGCTTCTGGAGGACAATATTCCTTTCTGGCAGGAGCGGATACTGGATGATCAGTATCCCGGTTATCTGAACTGCTTTGACCGGCAGGGCAGGCTGGAGGATACCAGAAAGCCGGGCTGGTTTGTGGGAAGAACCATGTATATGTTTGCTGCATTGTATAACCAGATCGAGCCAAGAGAGGAATGGCAGGAAATTGCCAGAGCCGGCCGTGATTTTATGAAGGGGAGCTTTTATCTGGGAGACGGCCGGTTTGCCCGGATGATGTCGCGTGACGGCAGGGTGTTAGAAGGCGCGGGTTCTATTTTTACCGATCATTTTGCGGTAAAGGGATTATATGAGTATATCCGTACCTGCAGGGAACATGAAAAAGAGCAGGATGTGGCGTTTGCCCGCCTGCTGAGTGACCAGTTATTTAAGAATGTACAAAAGCCGGATGTTTTGCAGGCAGAGGGAATTGAACCGGGCTGGCAGAAGCACGCAATAAATTTTATGACGCTTTTGGTTGCGCTGGAGAGCCGGGCGGTTTTTGGAAATCAATATGATGACATACTACATGACTGCGTAAAAAAGTCATTGTATATGTTTGCGAATGACGAATATAAAGCACCATTTGAATATATAGGAACAGACGGAAAACCGAGACTGGAGGGAGAAGGGAGGTTGATTGATGCCGGTCATACGATGGAATCCCTGTGGTTTTCCATGCGGGCAGGAAAAGAGTGCGGCTGTGCAGCTTATATAAAGCGCGCGGAAACAGTACTGGATTGGGTGATTGCACGCTGTTACGATGAAGAGTATGGCGGATTTTATCAGCATGTCGATGTGGATACACTGATTCCACAGCAAAGATTTCTTGTAAATGATTATGCAGGAATCCCGGCGGCATGGGACGATAAAATCTGGTGGGTGCAGGCCGAGGGGCTGAATGCGCTTGCAATGAGTGCTTTATATAACGAAAACGAAAAACATTTTACATATTTTCTGAAATTATATGACTATGTCCAGAATTGCTTCAGGGATAAAGAATTCGGGGAATGGTATAGTATTCTGAAAAGAGACGGGTCGATACGCTCAGACAAAAAGGGATTTGAACTGAAAGGTCCATATCATGTACCAAGATGTCTGATGCAGCTTACGGTACTATTAGAAGCCTATCTTTTTAAGATGAAGTAAGAGATCTCCGGCAATAATTCAGAAAAATGAGCGATGCAAAAAGGAGGAAAAACAAATGAAGAACTGGAAATCGATGGCGAAAAAGGCAGCAACAGGATTTTTTGGTGCAGCAGTGCTGACAGGAATTATGGGGAGTGCAGCAGCAGCGGAGCAGACGACAATCGAGTGGTGGACACCGAACTGGGATGAGGTAGAAAGCCGGGAGATGGCAGCAGAATTTGAGGCGGAAAATCCTGATATTAAAGTAGATCTTGTGATTACAGACTGGGATACGTATAAGAGCAAAATTACAACGGCAATCAGTGCAAAAAATGCTCCGGAGCTGTTTACGATACTGCTGACGGATGTAGCGCCGTTTGCAAAAAAGGATTTGCTGGAGCCGCTCAGGGAACTCGGCAGTGCGGCATCCATTGATTTTGATGATATTCTGGAACCTGCACTTACGATTACATCGCTGGATGGAGAGATTTATGGCGTGCCATTCCGTTACGATGGCTCAGGTATTTACTACAATGTCGATCTGCTGAGCGCAGCTGGCTATGATGAATTTCCGACGGACTGGGACGAGATGGTAGAGATGAGCAAAGCGCTTACAAAGGATGGCGTGTATGCATTTGCATGGCCGCTGGGAAATCAGGCAAATGCGGCAACCAGACTGGTGCAGCAGGTTTACACCTACGGAGGAGAAATTTTAAATGAGGATGAAACAGAATGTCTGTTAAACAGCGATGAGGCGAAAAAAGCGCTGAACAACATTGTCAGCTCCATCCAGGAAGGCTACGCTTCACCGAGCAGCGCGGAAATTGACAATACAAAGATGAGAGATATGTTTGGTTCCGGTCAGCTTGCTTTTAACTTTACAGGTCCGTTTGAGGTGGATACTTTGAAGGCTGATTATCCGGATCTGAACTTCAAAACAGCAGTTATTCCTGGTGATGGCGGCATGGGCTGTACAACTGCAAACGGCTGGTGTGTATCCATGGCCAAAAACAGCGAAAATAAAGAAGCGGCGGCAAAATTCCTTGCTTATATCACAACACCGGAAAATCAGGCGCGTCTGACAGATTCTTTCCCGGCAAGTAAGACAGCAGTGGAATACGAGCAGTTTGCAAGCGAGGAATTAAAACCGTTCACCGAGCAGTTAAACAATTCCAAGGCAGAGCCGACTTATGAGAACTGGGCGGAAATGGAGCCGATCATTTACAACTATATTCAGAGCGCAGTTGCAGGCAGTATGACTGTAGATGAGGCGTGCGAAGCGATGGCAGCGGATATTAACGCATTGCTTGCATGGTAGTGCAAAGACTCAATAGATTATAGCGGAAAAGGAAATTACTTCCGGAAGAAAGGGGTATAGTATGAAGAGACAGATATTGACAAAAGATGAAAAAAAAGCGCTTCCATTTATTCTTCCGGGAGTAATTGTTACAGCGCTTCTGATCGCTTATCCGCTGATTTATATTTTCCGGATGAGCTTTACGGATCAGTCTGCGGGTGGAGCGTTTGCCGGTTTTTACAATTACCAGCGGCTGTTTCACAACCCGCAGTTTCTGAAAACAGTTGTGAATACCATAAAATGGACATTAAGTACAGTGGTGTTTTCCTTTATACTCGGAACGTTGTATGCAATGCTGATTCACAGAAAGGGCATCCGCTTTAAGGGCTTCTGGAGAAGTATCATCTTTATCGCCTGGATTATTCCGGGGGTGGTAAAAGCAACGGCATGGAAATGGCTGCTGACAACAGACGGCGGAATGGCAAATCATATTTTACAGAGCCTGGGATTGATTAAAGAACCGGTTCCGTGGCTGACGACACCGCAGTTTGCAATGTTGTCTCTGATCATTGTTCAGATATGGGCATGCTCGCCATATGTGATGCTGATGATGACGGCAGGTCTGCAGCAGCTTCCGGCTGATTTGTATGAAAGCGCCGATCTGGATGGGGCAAGCTGGTGGCAGAAAATGCGTTATATTACAATGCCGCTTTTGAAGGATATCAGTTTTATCTGTATTCTGATGCTGCTGGTATGGGCAATCAATGAATTTTCGCTGATCTGGATTATGACCTCCGGAGGACAAAATACCACTACATTATCTTTGCTGGTTTACAACCAGTTTAAGATATTAAATCTCAATGGAGCTTCAGCGAGTGCAGTGATGCAGCTTCTTACGACAATGATATTCGCTATATTATATGTGAAATTTGTGATAAAGGAGGACTAGGGATGAACCGGAAAAAATTCTATGAACATGCGCTGAATATTTTGATATATCTTGTATTGTTTCTGGTACTTTTGATTACGATCATCCCGATCGGATGGGTACTTTCTACGTCCATTAAACCGACAGCAGAAGTTTTTGCAAACCCGCCGCGCTGGATTCCTCTGAAGCCGACATTGTCAAACTATAACAATGTATTATTTGAAAGCTCCATTCCGAATGCTTTTAAAAACAGTCTGCTGGTGGGTGCAATGACAACCTTTATCGCGCTGCTTCTGGGCGGAAGTGCCGGTTATGCATTTGCGAGGTTCTCCTTTAGGGGAAGTAAAGTACTCTCATTGTTTATGTTAATCAGCCAGATGCTTCCGCTGACAGTACTTATGATACCGCTTTATTATATGGAAAATGAGGTGGGAATGGTAGATACGAAGCTGGGGCTGGCAGTCGCGCATCTGGTAGTCAGCCTGCCGCTGGTTACATGGATGGCAAAGGGATATTTTAAAGGGATTCCAAAAGAAATAGAAGAGGCGGCAATCATGGATGGCTGTTCTACAATGCAGACAATTATCAAAATTGTACTGCCGCTTTTGAAACCGGCTCTGGCGGCAACCGGAATATATGCTTTTATTTCTTCATGGAATGAGTTTGCGCTTGCAAACGTTCTGACAAGAAGCCCCCGGAGCATTACAGTCCCGATTGCATTGAATGAGTTTTCATCCTTTTTCAAAGTAGACTGGGGAAGTACGATGGCAGCGGCAATGGTGATTACCATTCCGGTTATAGTGGTATTTATGATGGTACAAAAACAATTCGTGGAGGGACTGGCGGCAGGAGCCGTGAAAGGATAAGTTATAAATTAGTTTTATTTATTATGATGTCTGCGGGACAGACATGTCAATTCAAACAGGGAGGAAAAAGAACATGGGTGAAACAGGAAAAAGAATAGAGCAGCTTGGGATTACATTACCGGTGCGTGACCGGAAAGGGCAAGGGGCCGTAGATGCGGTACTCAAAGATGATATGTTGTATTTATCAGCACATTTGCCGGTTGACGAAGATGGCAGGGCGGTTTACACAGGAAAGGTTGGAGCGGAAGTTGATGTAGATACGGCATATAAGGCAGCGCGGCTCTGCGGATTGAATATGCTTGCTACTATTAAGGATTATATCGGGGAACTGGACCGGGTAGATTATTTTGTAAAAGCACTTGGTCTTGTGAACAGTGCCGGAGATTTTTCCAGCCAGCCGGCTGTAATGAACGGATTTTCTGATCTGATGGTAGAAGTTTTCGGAAGACGCGGGCAGCATGCGCGCTCGGCAATGGGAGCTTTTGCACTGCCGCAGAATGTACCGGTTGTGGTAGAAGCAATCGTGCGTATCCGTAAATAGAAAATCTGCAGATAAAGTGTGAAATCACAGGAGGTGCGTGGAGTGGATAGTATCAATAAAATCGTGATAGACGGTGTGGAGACAGAGCCGCGTTATCAGAAAAAACGGGGAATTATTCTGCTGAGACAGGCAGATGATATGATTTATGTTTCCGGTCATGGACCGGAAGATCAGATTACCGGGGTTCCGCTGTATAAAGGGAGAATCGGAAAAGATCTGACACTTGAAGAGGGCTATGCGGCAGCGAGGGAGTGCGCCATTATTATTCTCGGAGCGTTGAAGGATACGCTTGGCTCGCTGGATCATGTAAGAATTATCAAGGCCTTCGGTCTGGTAAACTGTGCAGAAGGTTTTTGTGATGTAGATAAAGTATTTGACGGGTTTTCCGATACCATTGCGGATGTTCTGGAAGAGCGTGGATATCATGCACGGACGGTCATGGGAACACATAATCTGCCGAATGGAAATATTCCGGTAGAAATCGAAGTGATCGCGCAGGTACTTTGATGTGCAGCATAAGTGGTATGTAGCGTCCGGATATGGAAACGGGAGAAAAGAGGATATTCTGCTTTTTACAATGGACGCCAATGGAAAAATGGAACTAAAGGATGCCCTTACACACGGGGAGTGCCCTTCCTTTCTTTGTACAGCAGGGAAGAAAATTTTTGCGGCAGGTGAATGCAGCGATAAGGCAGTGATTACTTCCTTTTGCGTGAAAAACGGCAAACTGGTACTGGAAAAAAGAATAGAATTTCCCGGGAGAGGACTGTGCCATCTGGCAGCAGGAGAGCAGGTGCTGTACGCAGGATGCTATCAGAGCGGGGAGCTTTACGTGGTGGACCAGAATCTGGAATATGTAGCATGTTGTTATTGTGACGGTATTCATATTCATGGAAGTACCTGTGTGAGTGAGCATGAACTGCTTGTGGCGGATCTTGGCAGAGACGTTCTTCTGAAATTTTATCTGAGGGAGGGCAGACCGGAGGGAAAGCCGGAGCAGATTGCTTTGCGGGAAGGCAGCGGTCCGCGTCAGATACTTTATGATGAAAAATCACATAAGATTATTGTGATTAACGAAAATGGAAATACAGTTGCCCTTGGAAGCAGAGAAACATGGTATCAGGAGCCTGCCTGTTATAAAGCACAGGCGTGGCATCAGGAGCCTGCTTATTACAGGGCAACACAAACATATGGTTCTGTGAATTATCCGGGCGGAGCCTGCATCGATGACAGCGGCAAACTGTTTCTGGCAAACCGTGGAGCGGATACAATAGCAGTATTTGATATTGCACAGGATATGAGGATGCTGGGAGAATGGGATTGTGTGGGACACTGGCCGCGCCACCTGTATTGCACGGAAGGCGGTCTTGTACTGGCAGCCTGTGAAAAAAGTGATGAGCTCCGGAGTTTTATATGGAAAACAGATACTCCGGCGGGGGCATCGCTGTATCCGGCGGATACTCTGCCTCTTGTACGGGCGGCATGTGTTGCAGAAGTGAAGGATGGTTATGCAGATTGAAAGAGGGTGGAAAGGGATAGATGAGTAAACATAGAAAAGATATTATTTTACGGGGCGGTATTGTACTTGATCCGTCGCAGAAGCTGGAGAAAAAGGCAGATGTCCGTATTTCGGACGGGAAAATTACAGAAATTACAGAGGACGGGCAGAAAACTCCTGAGCAGTATACAAAGGAGGCGGAGAATGCTACTGTTGTAAATGTAGAGGGATATTATGTAACTCCCGGTCTGATTGATATGCATTGCCATATTTATCCGTCATTTCCGTTTGCAGAGGATGGTCTGCCAACGATTCAGCCGGAGGCGCATATGTTTCAGAGCGGTGTTACAACGGCTGTAGATGCGGGAACCTGCGGAAGCCGGGATTTCATCCGCTTTAAGGAGGAAGTAATCGATAAGAGTCTTCTGAGAATCCTGGCTTTTATTAACATTGCCTCCGGTGGAATGGTTAATCTGGAAACTGAGCAGGATATCAGAGAATTCCATCCTGAAATTGCAGCAGCAATGGCAAAAACGTTTGATAAGACTGTTGTCGGGATTAAGACGGCACATTACTGGGTGGGAAAACCGTTTGACAGCGCACATCCGGCATGGGAATCCGTTGAGCGCTGTGTGCAGGCAGGAGAGCTTTGCCAGAAGCCGGTAATGGCAGACTTTCAGCCCAATCTTCCACAGAGAACGTATGAAGAATTAATTTTAAAAAAGCTCCGTCCGGGAGACATTCATACACATGTATATGCACAGCAATTTCCTTTGCTGGATGAAAACCGGTGTGTGCGGCAGGAAATGTTTATGGCACGTCAGAGAGGTGTTATTTTTGATCTGGGACACGGGGCGGGAAGCTTCTGGTTCCGGAATGCTGTTCCGGCATGGAATCAGGGATTTGCACCGGATGTGATTTCTACAGATTTATATCTGGATAATGTTGCCGGACCGGTTATTAATCTTAATCATGTTATGTCTAAGTACCTGAGCATGGGCATGACGCTGGAGGAAGTTATTTTCCGCACAACGAAGCGCCCGGCAGAAGTTATTGGACATACGGAGCTTGGGGATCTGCGTATTGATGGCTGTGCAGATATTGCGGTGTTAAAGGTACAGGAAGGGCAGTTCAGTTACGCAGACAGTGGTCATGCAAGAATGAATGGAAATAAACGGCTGGAGTGTATCATGACAATCCGCGGCGGACAGATTGTGTATGATCCCATGGCGCTGGCAATGCCGTTGTGGGAAACTGCGCCGAAGGCATACTGGGAATCCCCTGGGGTTTTGTAAAAAAATAGTAGGAGAAAAAAAGTGATACTAAATGACAGAAATGAAATAATTGCTTTGACACCGGAGTGGAAGGGTGAACGCTTCGCAGATGGCAGACCGAAAGTTGAAGAAGAGTACCTGGAGAAATTGAGGACAATGACGCTGGAGGAAATCTGGCTTCCTCTTTATATCAAGGGCTATCATTTCCAATTTGAGGGAGGCATGAAAATGCTGCATGGCGGACAGAAGCTGGTAGGGCGTGCAGTCACATGTACCTTTATGCCGACAAGACCAGATTTGTTTTCCGTTGTAAAAGAAACAGGAAATCAGAAAAACTGGAAGGGTATGTGTAATCAATGGGTAGTGGACAACCTGGTGGAAGGTGATGTCCTGGTTGCGGACATGTACGACAAGATTTTTAACGGAACCTTTATCGGTGGCAATCTGACAACCGCAATTGCGGCGCAGACAAAGCGCGGAGGCGCGGTCATCTGGGGAGGAATCCGGGATATTGAGCAGATGAAAAAGATTGGAACGCAAGTGTTTTACCGGGGAGTTGATCCGACACCGATCCGGGAGTGTGTGATTACAGGTTATAATAGTGCATGCAGGATCGGACAGGGCGTGTGCCTGCCGGGAGACGTGGTAATGGGGACGGACAGCGGAGTTCTTTTTATTCCGTGTCATCTGGTGGCTGATGTAATTAACAGTGCGGAAAAAACACATGCCAAAGATATTTTCGGATTTGAAATGATAGAAAAGGGAATTTATACTACTGCACAGATAGACAGCAGCGTCTGGAGTATGGATATGCTGAAAAAAATGCAGGAATTTTTGCAAAAAGATGCACGCTGTGAGAAATACCGTGATCTTGACTGGAGTCTGGAACTGCGCGCAGCACAGGGAGATGAAGCAGCATTAGAAGAAGTGCTGAAATCATGTCTTACATAGTAAATGTGATGACTGTTATTGCGAATGGGACGGGGAACCTGAGGGTTCCCCGTTACTGTTGTGGGGACACTTTCCCACGAAGCGTGTTACTGCGAATCGTATGCCTGTGCAGACTTTTCCCCGGCAGTCTGGGGACATTTGCCCACGAAGCGTGTTATTGTGAATAGATGAATAGTAATGGTTTTCCATCCCATGCATTTACAGACGCAATTTCCGATTGCAGTTCCGTGACGGGAGTGGTACAATAACAAAAGTCTGACTTAAGAAGAAACGGAGGGGCGTTTCATGAAACGCGAGAGCTTTAAAAGAGGTCTGAGGGATGGTGTACCAATTGCGCTCGGATATTTTGCGGTGTCATTCACCTTTGGTATGATGGCAGTATCCGGGGGATTAAGTATCTGGCAGGCAGTGCTGATATCTTTGACAAATCTCACATCCGCCGGTCAGTTTGCCGGTCTGGATATTATACTTGCAGCAGGTTCCTATTGGGAGATGGCGCTGACACAGTTAATTATTAATCTGCGCTACTGTCTGATGTCTTTTTCTCTTTCCCAGAAGCTGGAGAGAAATACCGCGCTGTCACACAGATGTTTTGTATCATTTGGAATCACGGATGAAATTTTTGGCATCAGCGCCAGCCAGGAGGGCAGGGTAAGCCCCTACTACAATTACGGTGCAATGTGTGTCGCGATACCGGGCTGGACGCTTGGAACGCTGGCAGGCGCGATTTCCGGCAATCTGCTGCCGGACTTTCTGGTGAGCGCTCTGAGCGTGGCAATTTATGGAATGTTTCTTGCTATTATCATTCCACCGGCAAAGACGAACCGCGCGGTGGCGGGGGTGGTGCTTGGCGCGATGACAGTCAGCAGCCTGTTTGCGGTGGCTCCGGTATTAAGAAATGTCTCTTCCGGTTTTGTGATTATTATAACGACACTGCTTGTGGCGGGTATTGCTGCATATATCAGCCCGATAAAGGAAGAACAGGAGGAAGGCTATCATGAGTCATAATATTTATGTATATATTCTGGTAATGGCAGGTGTGACATACCTCATCCGTATGCTGCCGATGGCACTCGTTAAGAAAGAAATTACCAGTCCGTACATAAAGTCGTTTTTATATTATGTACCATATGCGTGCCTGGCGGCAATGACATTTCCGGCGATTCTTTCTGCAACCGACAGCACTGTTTCCGCAACCATTGGATTTGTGGTTGCGATGATAGCCGCTTATAAAGAAAAAAGCCTGCTTACGGTAGCGCTTCTGGCGTGCAGCGCAGTTTTTATCGCGGAAAGGCTTCTGCCACTTTTGCCCGGGCTTATGTGATCTCCGGTTTTTGAGGCCTTTTGTTTTATGGATAATAGAAAGGGAGAATGTTGTGCAATTTATCAAAAAGATGCACAGCATTTCTTTTTATTTTGTTTAATCTTTATCTGCTATATGTGTTATACTGTAAGTGTAACAAAAAGGAAATACTTAACAGACCTGCATTGTGTAATGTAAGCCTGCCAGGCATTCAGTGATTATGGAGGAAAAGACAAATGAATACTTTAAAAGCTGAAAAAAGAAGTTTGGACACAAAGGCAAAGAAACTCAGACGGGAAGGATATGTTACCGGCAATGTATTTGGAAAAGAGCTGAAGGAATCCATACCGGTTCAGATTACGAAAAAGGATGCAGAACGTCTCTTAAAAACGTGTAACAAGGGCAGTCAGATTATGCTGGAGATAGAAAACAGAAAGCTGGATGTTCTGATTAAAGAGATTGACTATAACGCAATGAAACGCCAGATTGATGAAATTGATTTCCAGGCATTAGTAACCGGGGAAGAAGTGCACTCGGTAGCGGAGGTCGTGCTGCTGAATCACGATAAAGTAGCGAACGGCCTGATTCAGCTGAAGCTGCATGAAATTGCGTACAAGGCAGTTCCGGAAGCACTGGTGGATAAAGTGGAAATTAACATGGAGAACATGAGAATTGGAGACAGTGTTCTTGTAAAAGATCTGGAGCTTGCTTCTAATGAAAAAATCCATCTGACTACCGATCCGGAAGCGGTCGTAGTAACGGTAACTGAAATACACAATAAGGCTGCAGAGCAGGAGGACACTCCGGACGGAGAAGAAAAATAAAAAGATTACTTTGCAGTAAGTAAAGGGCAGGGTTGCAATGACCCTGCTCTTTTTATTCCCGCATAAAAAAGCATCTGTTATCGAAACCTTCACTTGATTTTCCAGAGCCTGTACGGTATATTGGGGATGTACAGCATGTGATGCCCGGTTCGCGTAAACGGGAAAGAGAGCTTTACTGACAGGAGGTTTTTATGTACGTATTCGACAGAGAAGCTTATGAAAAAAGAATGCAGTGGTTTAAGGACGCACGGTTTGGAATGTTTATTCACTGGGGATTGTATGCGATTCCGGCAAGGGGCGAATGGGTACGGAGTATCGAGGAAATGCCGCGCGAAGACTACATGAAATATTTTGAAGAATTCAACCCGGTGGATTATGATCCGGCTGCCTGGGCAAAGGCGGCGAAGGATGCCGGAATGAAATATGTGGTCATGACAGCAAAGCATCACGACGGGTTTTGTCTGTTTGACAGTCAGTATACAGATTTTAAATCTACAAATACAACGTGCGGACGCGATTTTGTTGCCGAGTTTGTTAAGGCTGTGCGCGCCGAGGGGTTAAAGGTAGGGCTTTATTTTTCACTGCTGGACTGGTATCATGAAGATTATCCGCATTTTGGCGATCTGCATCATCCGATGCGGAATCATCCGGAATATTCCAATGAGAACCGCGATTTTAACCGGTATCTTACCTATATGCATAATCAGGTCAGAGAAATCTGTACGAATTACGGTAAGCTGGATATTTTGTGGTTTGATTTTTCTTACGGCGATATGCAGGGAGAAAAATGGAAAGCGACAGAGCTGATCAGGATGGTGAGAGAGCTGCAGCCGGGAGTAATTATCGACAACCGTCTGGAGGTGGACGGTACGGGAATGGGTTCTCTGGCTGAGGGAAATCCCCTGCCGTATCATGGGGATTTTGTTACGCCGGAGCAGATGATTCCGCCGGAGGGAATCCGGGATGTGGATGGCAGGGATATGTACTGGGAGGCGTGTATTACCATGAATGGCAACTGGGGCTACTGCGCAGCCGACCACTATTTCAAGCCGGCGTCTATGCTGATCCGCAAGCTGGTGGAATGCGTGTCCAAGGGCGGAAATATGATTTTAAATGTCGGACCGGATGCCAGGGGAAATATCCCGGAGGAATCCATACGGATTCTGAAGGAGATCGGAGGCTGGATGGCGAAAAACGGACGCAGCATTTATGGATGTGGCCGGACAGGGCTTAAGCGGCCGGAACTCGGACGCATTACCGGAAATGGCGAAAGCCTGTTTTATCATCTGTATGAAAATTCGATAGGTCCGGTTGCGCTAAAGGAAATTCGCAGGGAGGACGTTAAGGCGATCCGTTATCTTGCCACCGGGGCGGAGATTCCGATTTCTGCAAACTGGACGCATCGCAGCTATCCGGATATTCTTTTTGCAGATCTGGGACCAGATCCGCATCTCCCGGATGCAACAGATACGGTTCTGGAAATTATAATGAAATGAAGTACATAAGGAGAGAAAGCATATGATAACAGTAAAAGAATACAGAGGGCATATCCGCAACTGGGAAGCGCTCTGCAGGGAGCTTGACGTTGACACCGCACTTTCCAGAGAGGTGCGCGAAACGGAAATCCTTATAAAAGCATATGAGACATGGGGAAGCAGGATGGCGGATCACATGTATGGTATGTTTGCTTTTGCACTGTGGGAGGAAGAAACGCAGAAGCTGTTCTGCCTGCGGGATCAGTTCGGAACAAAGCCATTTTATTATTATGTGACATCAGATGGCAGACTGCTGTACGGCACAACTATCCGTACAATCATGGAGCAGCCGGGCTTTGTGAAGGAATTAAATGAAGAGATGCTGCAGTTGTATCTCAGCCTTACCTATGTTGCGGGCGAGGATACATTTTTTAAGGGCGTAAAGAAGCTGATGCCGGGGCATTATCTGATCTGGCAGAATGGCAAGCTGACGATTGAGCGTTACTGGACACCGCAGTTCTGCCCGGATGAGAGCAAATCACTGGAGGACTGGGCGGAAGAGATTCATGAAACGATCACAAAAATTATGCCGGAGGTGAAGGAGGCGGATGAAACGGCAGAATCGTTTTTATCCGGTGGGGTAGATTCCTCATATGTGCTGGCAATGTCGGATGTACAGATGACGGATTCCTGCGGCTACGACGAAGCGCGCTTTGATGAATCCCCCCTGGCACTGCGCACGGCACAGATCCTCGGAAGGGCAAACAGCCGCTGCCGGATTACCCCGGAGGAATACTTTGCAATTGTACCTTATGTGATGTATCACATGGAGCAGCCGCTGGGCGATGCGTCCGCGATCGCGTTTGCGATTGCCTGTCAGGAAACTGCAAAGCACACAAAGCTTTGCTATTCGGGCGAGGGCGCCGATGAATTTTTTGGCGGTTACAATATGTATCGCAATGCAGAGCGCTACGGCGACAATCTGAAAAATTTTTATGTCGGCAATACCAATATCATGAAAGAAGATGAAAAGAAGAAAATTCTGAAGCGTTACCGTGAGGATGTGCTGCCGATCAATCTGGTAAAAAAGATTTACGAAGAAACAGAAGGACTTGATCCGCTTACAAAGATGTCGGATGTGGATATACAGATCTGGCTGGAGGGGGACATTTATCTGAACGTGGATAAGATGAGCACAGCGGCTGGTCTGGAGATTCGCATGCCGCTTACTGACCGGAGAATTTTTGATATTGCATCCCGGATGCCGTCCAGATATAAGGTAAATGAGGAGCAGAACAAGGTGGCATTTCGTACAGCGGCAGCGAAGGTATTACCAGAGGAAATTGCATTCCGCAAAAAACTTGGGTTTATTGTTCCGATCCGTATCTGGATGGCGGATGATCGCTATAACCAGGATGTGCGGGCGAAATTTAAGAGCGATATGGCAGCAGAGTTTTTCAATGTGGAAGAAATCAACGCGATATTTGCGGATTATATTGGCGGTAACTCGGACAACTGGCGCAAGGTGTGGACAATTTACACTTTCCTTGTGTGGTATGAGGAATACTTTGGTTCCCGTTCAGATCAGTCCAGGACACCTGCTGTCTGAGGCGTGAGCGTATTTTGAGCAGGAGGCGGGGTGTTTATGCATTGCGCGAAGTATTCCGCGGGACCGGGAAAGACTTTACATGTTATGCGCGGTTTATAGACTTTACATGTTATGCGTGGCGGATATTGACGGAAACAGTCGTTTTTGTTAAGATGAAGCTATATTAAAATTTTTCACGGAGGTATGTTATGGAAAACAATAAGAGACCGGAAACAATGGAGCGTATCACGACAGCGGCGCTTGCGGAGGCATTTATCGAGGAGCAGGTAGCACAGATCCGTGCGCAGGTTGGTGAAAAGAAGGTGCTGCTTGCACTGTCCGGCGGTGTGGATTCTTCTGTAGTTGCTGCCCTGTTGATTAAAGCAATCGGTAAACAGCTTGTATGTGTCCATGTGAATCATGGTCTGCTGAGAAAAGGAGAACCGGAACAGGTGGTAGAGGTATTCCGCAATCAGATGGACGCAAATCTTGTATATGTAGATGCGGTGGATCGCTTTCTGGATAAGCTGGCAGGCGTTGCAGAGCCGGAGAAAAAGCGCAAAATTATTGGTGCGGAATTTATCCGTGTGTTTGAGGAAGAGGCCCGCAAGCAGGAGGGGATCGAATTCCTGGCTCAGGGAACCATTTATCCGGATATCATTGAGAGTGACGGCGTAAAAGCGCATCACAATGTCGGCGGTCTGCCGGAGGATCTGAAATTTGAACTGGTAGAGCCGCTCAAATTCCTGTTTAAGGATGAGGTACGTGTGGTAGGCAAGGCACTTGGACTGCCGGATGGCATGGTTTACCGTCAGCCGTTTCCGGGACCGGGACTTGGTGTGCGCTGCCTTGGCGCAATCACCCGCGACCGTCTGGAGATTGTACGCGAATCGGATGCCATTCTTCGTGAGGAATTCGCAAAGAACGGGCTGGAAGGAAAGGTATGGCAGTATTTCACCGCTGTTCCTGATTTCCGTTCTGTGGGCGTGAGGGATGGTGCGCGTACCTTTGCATATCCGGTGATCCTGCGTGCGGTAAATACCGTCGATGCTATGACAGCAACGGTTGAAAATGTTCCGTTTGAACTGCTGGAGCACATCACCGACCGCATTACACATGAGGTGCCGGGCGTAAACCGTGTGCTTTACGATCTTACGCCGAAGCCCTGCGGAACCATCGAATGGGAATAAGCTGGGAGGTCGTAAAAACCCAGTGTTTATGGGTTACAGAACGATTGACAGGCGGCTGTGCAACAAGGCGTTCAGAGCCATACTCGGAAATACTGCATATTTCCTCGTTGTGGCGTATCCGCCAAATGAATGTATGCAAATATATGTTTATGAGTGCAGGCACTCAACGCATATATTTGCAACATTCGCCTGGCTCTGAAAGAATCCATATTAGAAAGCCCTTAGCTGTGGGCAGCAACTCATAGCTAAGGGCTTTTTGCCGTTATTTTTTGGAGGTGGTTTTCTTTTTCTTTGGTGCAGGAAGTTCCTCATACATGGACAGAAACAGATTGCAGAGAAAATCTCTGTTGTCAATATCCTCAACTAAGAGCATTTCTTTTGCACCTTCATACGGTAATTCGTAAGTTGCTGTCTGCATGAGAGAGATTGCAGACTGGACAGATTTTACAAGCAAGCGGTCATTATAGATACCGCCGATGATTTTTCCTTGGAAGTAGAGGATATATTCGCCCATCATTGCCCGATAGGAAATACCATCTAAAATAGAGCGACAACCAAATTATTTTATGAAAGGCTCTACGGAGCAGGAAAGGAGGAAATGTAAAGATGATTTTTGAAGAAATGGGTGGAACTTATACACAGGCAGGTGATTATTTATTGCCTGACATCAAAGTACCTGCCGAAGAAGAAAGAGAGCCGATTGGACTGTGGGAATAAAGACACGCTATTAAGGCATTTGAAAGAATATCATAAGGTTTTGTATATGAACCTGTTGACAAGTGGAAAGTTGCACAGTTATCTTGTAGAGATTGACAAGCAGGCAGAGGATAGTTTCTTCGGCCGGTAAAGGAATACGCTGACAGACAGAGAGTGACGGAGCAATTAAAGGTTGAAAATGTTAGGGAGTGAATTGGGAGAATGAATAACATTCAGGCTTGTGTCGGGGAAGTTGTAGGAAAGGAACTTATTTACACATAAGTAGATGTGGTGGTGGCACTTCTGCTTTTGCAGGAGTGCTCGCTTTCGTAGGTAAAATTGAATTTTTCTATATGTTGCTGTATAATGTGATAGAAATAACTTTGTGGAGGTAAAACATAAATGTGCATCGTATGTGAAAGAATACAGATGATTAAAGATGGAACAAATCCCTATTTTGTAAAAGAGCTGGAAACAGGTTATGTGGTTATAGGAGATAATCAGCATTTTAGAGGATATACACTTTTTCTATACAAAGAACATATTGTAGAACTTTTTGAACTTATGCAGGATGTCAGAGCAAAACATTTTGAAGAAATGACTATTGTTGCAAAAGCTGTTTTAAAGGCTTTTGGTGCTGAAAAAATGAATTATGAATGTTTAGGAAATGGAGATGCACATTTGCACTGGCATCTTTTCCCAAGAGTAAGTGGAGATATTGAAAATTATGGGAATAAAGGAAAAGGCCCTGTTTGGTGGTATCCAAGAGAAAAAATGTATGATAATGCTAATCGTCCAGATAAAGAGGAACTTGAAGTAATGAAGCAACAGTTGTTGTTGGAACTTGATAGATTGTTGCAGGAATGAATAAGAATCTGGAGTGTGATTCTGTGCGAGTACAATTCGGAAGAAATAGTGATATAGACGCGCGGATGCAACTTGTCGAAGAAATTAGCTGGTCATATTGTATCCTAATTGTAAGATCATAATTTTTTGTGATGACTGTATGCTTTTTTATTAGTAGTGGGAAAACTATAAACATTGTTGAAGTTATCAACGCTGTTTGCTACAATATACACAGTACTTGTTTACAAATTTTTCGCAGCAAATCAGGAGGTACAATTATGGATTTTTATAAACGGGCACTGGCACTGCGTGAGGAAACCATTTCCCATCGCCGCTGGCTGCACAGGAATGCGGAAGTGGGTCTTCATATGCCAAAAGCACAGACCTACGTTATGGATCAGTTGAGAGAATATGGACTGGATCCACACCCCTGCGGTCATGGAGTGATTGCAGAGCTGGGGCGGGAAGGGGGCAGGACGATCCTGCTCCGGGCGGATATGGATGCGCTGCCAATGCCGGAGGAAAGTGGTGAAAGCTTTTCTTGCCCAACCGGCACGGAGGCTCATACCTGCGGTCATGATTTTCATGCGGCCATGCTGCTGACAGCGGCTAAGATACTAAAAGAAAATGAATCCATGCTGTCTGGCAGGGTACGATTTATGTTCCAGCCTGCAGAAGAAACCTTTGAGGGTGTGAAGGATATGATGGCAAATGGGGTTCTGGAAGGTGTGGATGCAGCCCTGGCCTATCATGTCGGTTCCGGCAGGATGCCAGTGGGCTTGTTCATGTACAACAGCGGCGGAACTATGATGTACTCAGTGGATGGTTTTCGGATTACAGTCCATGGGCAGGGCGCCCACGGTGCATATCCGCACAATTCCATTGATCCAATCAATATCGGTGTTCATATTTATCTTGCCCTGGAATCCCTGATTGCCCGGGAGGCAGACCCCGGCAAAGCCTGTGTGCTGACTATCGGCAATTTTTCTGCAGGTTCAGCACCCAATATAATCCCAGATACCGCCACTCTCCAGGGAACCTTGCGCACGAATGACCGCGCCAGCCGTGAGAAACTGGTCCGGCGGCTGAAGGAGGTTGTTCATAAGACCGCAGAGGTATTTGGGGGATCGGCAGAGATCGAGATGATTTCTGAGGTGCCGCCCCTGGTATGTGATTCTGCTATGACAAACGAGATGGTAGGTTATATGGAAGAACTACCGATTCCCGGTCTGACTCCTGTTCCAGACACGTCAGCCAGTGCTTCTGAGGATTTTGCAACTATTGCGGAGAGAGTACCCAGCGTATACATGTATCTTTCAGCAGGATTTATGGATGAGCGGGGGGATGCTCCTGCACACAATCCGAAGGTTCAGTTCAATGAGGATGTCTGTCCAATCGGCGCTGCCTGTCTGGCGCACTGCGCGGTCCGCTGGCTGGAGGAGCATCAATAAAGTGACAGTAAATTGCTTATAACGCTCTTAGCTGTGAGCAGGAGCCATGTATGAAAGCCAGCGCAGATGTAGAATAAAAAATCACAGGGGAGTTATGAGATGTTAAACAATGTGAGTAAAAGAGAAGAATGGTTTCAGAAAACATGGATTGTGTGGGCAGGAGCACTGCTTTGCTGCGCACTCTGGGGAAGCGCGTTTCCATGCATAAAAATTGGCTATAAGCTTTTTGAAATTGAAGCATCTGATACGGCAGTACAGATTTTGTTTGCGGGCTGCCGGTTTACGCTGGCCGGGATTTTTAGTGTACTTTTAGGAAGCATCCCGGGAAAGAAGCTCCTTCGCCCGACAAAGACGGCTATAAAGCCGATATGTATTCTGAGCATGCTGCAGACAGTAGTCCAGTATTTATTTTTTTATATCGGACTTGCACATACGAGCGGTGTGAAAGCTTCTATTATTGAGGCAGTGAATGTATTTGTGGCAATTCTGGTTGCAAGCGTTTTATTCCGCCAGGAAAAGCTGACAGTGAGAAAGCTGGCAGGCTGTGCGGCTGGTTTTGCGGGAGTGATTTTGATAAACTTAAGTGGTCTGAATCTGCAGATGAGCTTTCGCGGAGAGGGATTTATCCTTCTGTCTACCGTTGCTTATGCATTTTCATCAGTATTTTTAAAACGATTTTCTGCAAAGCATAATCCGGTTATGCTAAGTGGTTATCAGTTTATTCTTGGCGGGAGCATTATGATTGCTACCGGGCTGTTGTCTGGCGGAAGAATCCGGACAATATCATTACCGGCTGCCGGAATGTTAGTATATCTGGCAATGCTTTCGGCAGTGGCATATTCCTTATGGGGAATTTTGCTGAAATATAACCCTGTATCGAAGGTGACGGTATTTGGTTTTATGAACCCGGTATTTGGGGTGATTCTTTCTGCCCTTCTGCTCGGCGAACGCGACCAGGCAACCGGATGGATGAGCGTTGTTTCTCTGGTGCTGGTATGCGTGGGAATTTATGTGGTGAACAGTGGAAACAGGGGCGGGAGAGATAGTGAAATTGGAGAAAAAGGATGAATTTTTATGAGCGTCTGCACGTGGTATGTAATCAGATACCATATGGTACGGTTGCCACATATGGTCAGCTTGCGCTTTTGTGTGGTAAGCCGGGGAACAGTAGACAGGTAGGGTATGCGCTGCGTATGGGGCTGGCGGGGGAGGTGCCAGCGCATCGTATCGTAAACAGTAAAGGACTTTTGAGCGGCGCCGGATTTTTTGAGACATCAGATACGCAGAAATGTTTACTGGAAAAGGAAGGCGTAAAAGTCGAGCGGACAGATGGCGGATATAAAGCGGACTTAAAGCGCTTTGCATGGAAGACGACGGCTGATGAAGCGGATGTATTTTATTATCTGTTTAACGGGGAAGGCCAGATCTGAAATAAGAAGGTATTTTTTGATGAAGTCATGCGAAGAGAACAAAGATGTATGAGGTGAGAAGGAAAAATGGATGCAGAAAAAATATTTCTGGAATATGCAGAGCGCTATGATCGCAGAAATGGAAAAATTAATTTGAAAATCATACATACTCTGGCAGTGGTGCAGGTGATGGACCAGCTGACGGAAAAGCTGCATCTGGATGAAGAAACCTGCGAGCTTGCGCATATCTGTGCGATGTTTCATGATATCGGACGGTTTGAGCAGGTGAGACGATATGATACATTTCTGGATCATCTAAGTGTGGATCATGCGGAACTGGGCTGTGAGGTTTTGAAGCAGGAGAGGATTCTTGCGGAGTTATCGTCTGAAAAGCAGCAAAGGATCCTTACGGCGGTTCGGAACCATAATCGTTATCAGATTGAGCCGGGACTGGAAGGTCACACAGAACTTTTGTGCCGTCTGATCCGGGATGCAGATAAATGTGATATTTTCCGTGTATTTGCCTGTGAGGATATGGTGGATACAATGGGGGAAACAGAAGAGCAGGTGGCGGAGGAGACAGTTACGGATGTCGTTTATGACAGTATTATGCGGCATCAATGTGTGAAAAAGGAAGAGAGAAAGACCGGATTGGATAAGTGGGTTTCCTTTCTGGGATTCTTTTTCGACATGAATTTTTCGCAGAGCCTGGAGATTCTTATGGAAGAAAGGTATTATCGCGCACCATTTGACAGGACACGTTTTACAGTTCCTGAAACCAGGGAACGGGTAGAAAAGATACTTAAAGAAACAGAGAAGTATATCCGGGAGAGAATTGACCTTCAGCTCCCATAATCCACTTTCACCAGGCACAGACCCTGTGCAGGCGCCATAAAGCCTGCCAGCGCCCTCTTCCTGGCAGCGAGAAGCTCCGGCATACTTTCGGGAGTGCGTTTTCCATAGCCTGCTTCCAATAATGTGCCGGTAAGGATGCGTACCATATGCTGCAGGAAGCCGTCTCCATGATACATAAAGTACAGGTGATAGTCATCTTGTGTGATTTTGATGGAGTCGACGGTTCGAACCGTTGACTTTTTCATTTTGGGATTTCCGCAGAAGCTTGCATAATCGTGTGTGCCGGTAAGATAAGCCGCAGCTTTTTTCATTGCGGCGATATCGGGCGTTTTATCCAGTTTATACACATATTTCCGGTCGAATACAGGTTTTTGCGGTCCAAGAAAACAGGTATAGCAATAAGTTTTCCCGATGGCATTGTATCTGCTGTGAAAGCGGTCGGATACGATGCGGACTTCCTGAATGCAGATGTCCTCCGGGAGATAATGGTTTAAATAATCGCGGATATCATTGGATGTCATGACTGTGTTCAGATGAACATTTGCCGTCATCGCCTTTGCGTGAACGCCGGCGTCTGTTCTGCCGGCACCGATGACTTTGACCGGAAAAGCAGGAACAACAGCTTTTGTGTTGTCTGCACAGCCTTGTGCCGGAACGCTTTCGTCGTTTTCTGTCATTTTCGTCAGCACCGATTCCAGCTTTCCCTGGATAGTCATTTCGATGCCCGGTTTTGCTTCCCAGCCGTGGTAGCGTGTTCCATCGTAAGCGATGGTAAGTCTGAAATTTTGTCTCATATTGTTTTCCTTCTCATAAAGTTTAAAGTGCATATGATGATGCCGGAGTCAAAAGGTTATGTGTTTCGTGCCTGCGTGAAAAAATCCGAAGGCATCATATGATCCGGATGGTATCAGCCCGGGAACAGCAATATCACTGCTCCTAATATCACAAGAACAATACCGGTCGCCCGGTTAAGCGTTTTCGGGGCTGCCTTATTGGCAAATACGGCGGCGATTCTTGCCCAGAGAAGCGTAAATACGACGCACAGTAGCCAGACGGTCCAGTCGGGCGCACCGCCGATGGCAAAGTGAGAGACTGCGCCGGTCAGGGCCGTGAAGGTCATGATAAATACGCTGGTTCCCACAGCGGTTTTCAATTCATATCCAAGAACGGTCGTCAGAATAAGCAGCATCATCATACCGCCGCCTGCACCGACGAATCCGCAGATGAAGCCGATTACAACACCGCATACGATGGATTGGAGAGCTCTTTTTCTGGCGGATACATTCTGCATGGCTTCTTTTGTGGTCATAACCGGTTTTACGATAAATTTTATTCCGAGCAGAAGTGTCATGAATACAGAAAAGTTGCCCATGGTGGCAGGCGGGACCAGGCTGGCGATATAGCTTCCGAAAACGGTGAAGACCAGCACGCTTGCCATCATGATCAGACCGTTTTTTATATCAAGGTTTTTATTTTTGCCGTAGGTGTATGCCGATACAGCGCTTGCGAGCACATCGGAGGACAACGCGATGCCGACTGCCATATAGGCGTCCATGCCGAGAAAGGTAATCAGCATGGGGCTGATGACTGCGGCAGCGCTCATACCTGCAAAGCCGGTTCCAAGTCCGGCACCCATGCCGGCAAAAAAAGTGACAATAATTGTTATAAGCAGTTCCATATCAATTTCTCCTCTCCAGGATATCATCCAGATTTTTTTCAACCGTATTCATAATCTCAAAAAAAGCTTTTTTAGCCGGCTCATCTATATTTTCAAATAATTTTTCTGCAAATGCAGTCTGCAGCATACGTCCCTGTCCGATAATAGGCTGTGCTTTATCCGTGCATATTAATAGCGTTTTGCGCCGGTCGTCTTCTGTGGATTCACGTCTCAGATATCCCTCCCGGACCAGCCTGTTTACATTAACGGATACCAGGTTTGCCTTTAGCTTGCGGATTTCTACGATGTCACTTGCTGTTTTATAGTTTGGATTGTTTGCAAGAAACATTAAGATATCAAAAGCTGTCTGCGGTAAATTCAATTTGTGACAAAGTGGTTTGCATGCAGTATTGTATGCGATAGATAGCTTTTGTGCGAATTTCAGACTTAAGATCATGATAAATCACCCCAATAATTGCTTCAAATTTGTAATATCTAAATATGAAGGATATATTATCATGACGGGATAGTAATGTCAAGCAGAACAACGCTAACCCATGATTAGCATTTAAATTTTTATAAAATATTTGTTGACAAATTCCAAATTATAGGACAATTATATTAATAGTGACTGGAAGTAGTGTCTGCTGCAGAAAAAGAATGTGAAAGAGGGATAAATATTGAAAGAGAATACTGTTTTGACGGAAAACGCGTACAATTATATATTGGATCAGATACTGGAGGGTAACATTAGGTCAGGAGATCGTATTCGGGAAGATATTATTGCTGAGGAATTGGGGATGAGCAGGACGCCTGTAAGAGAGGCGGTAAATCAGTTAAGCCAGAATGGTTTTATACATTACGTGAAAAGGAAAGGGTTATATTGCGTTAAACTGAGCCGGGAAGAAATGACAGATTTGCTGGAGCTGCGTCAGGTACTGGAAGAATATTCCTACATAAAATGTGCCGAACGTGCATCAAAAGCTGATATTGCAGAATTGTATGCGATGATCAATAACTTTCAGGCGATGCCGAAGGAAGAGAAAATGAGCCGGCATATTAAATGCGATATACGGTTTCATATACGGATAGCGGAAATCAGCAATTCACAGCGTCTGATTAAATATATAAATGAAATAGAAACATTGCTTTTGATTGTACGGAAGAATCTGAAAAACTCCAATAGAGAATACGAGGTTATTGAGTTATCCTGGGATCTGCATTACCGTCTGATAAAAGCGGTTGAAGCAGGAGATAAGCAGTTGATCAGAGAACTGAACCATGAGCATGTAAAATTAATGCAGGATACGCAACTGAGAAGTGAAGAGGACTAGCGGGATAAGATGCCTGATTTGCAGGAAGGCCGGAAACATATATCATATAGAGCAAATACATAGAAATATGTGTTTGCTTTTT
>DKTR01000067.1:17968-30070 GCA_002473385.1 Lachnospiraceae bacterium UBA7225 | reverse complement strand
TCGATTGCCATATTATATTTTTTCTTATCCAGATATTCCTTGATTTCCAACTCCCTTATTGCAGAAAAATGTCTGAATATGTGTTTTAAATAAATAATCCCATGGCTTTAGCATTCGTAACATCCTCCGCATGAAACTTACAGACTATATTCTGTGATTATCCTGTCCACCACTTTTTCCGGCGGATCATTATCAACCAATAATCGATTTCGTATCCCAAGTTTAACATAAACCATTCCATACCAATCCAAATCTGCCTGGATATCTTTCATGTAATACTCTTTGTGCATATTTTTATAATCGTCATCCGTATAGATATTGTCATTCTCATCACTGAATACGAGCCTGGAAAAAATATTCTCCGGAGTATCATACAATTCAATCAGCAGGATATCATCATCGATAATATGTGTTTTGAAATTATCAATATAAGATATCGGGGTGACTGCCAAAACCATATCTTCTTCCATTTTAAGAACCTTCTTGATAATACACCCTCGTTTTTGATCTCTCCACCGTAGGTTTGCAGTATGTACAAACTCTTCGAGAGACATTTCCAAATCTTTCTTTATTTCTTCATCCAGATCAGCGAACCCAAATCCAAGCCTTTCGGCTAACAATCTCCCAACGGTTGATTTTCCAACATTTGAAACACCGAATAACAGTATCTTCATACTTTAATTTTCCCTCATACTTAGTTTCTATATCTCCACCCGTATTCCTTTTTCAGTCTCTCATAGATCTCAAACGCAACCGGACAGATCTCGATTATGTCCAGCACACTGTAAAGACTTGACCATCTATCTGGCTGATCCGTATACGGGTATTTCTTACAGCTCTCCGGCCTGCAATCGCCTAACTGACAGTTTCCATCCGATTTCAGGAAGTCGCAGGGTATATTTTTTGTCTGGTAGCCGTTTTCCCGGTCGTCTTCCACCAGATATTTTTCAATAAACTGTTCTTCTGTAAGTCCCATATGCTCCGCATCCCGGGCAAGATCAGTTTCCGGGATACTTCCATGGTACATCTTGCAGCAATTTCTGCATCTGCTGCAGTCATACCCGGTAAATAACTCTTTGTGCAACCTGTAGAACTGCTCATCCAATTCCTGCTCATCTGCATTCTCTTTTAGGTAAATGCGAAATTCGTAATTTTCATTTCTTTTTTTCTTCGCTTCAAGTTTTATTTTTCTCGGTGCAATCATTTTCATCCCCCCTTTACATATACGGCTGAATCATAAACTTCGTTTGCTCCCCCACTCTTTCACTTACCAGTTCAAAAAGATTCTCCTTTGTGGTAAACAGGTTCTTCGGATTTCTCCCGATAAGAAGATACTGGTTTTCATCATCCTGAGAAATATATTTCCTTGTATCATCATCCAATAAAATATCTGCATTATCAACCACTATTAATTTTCCATTTGCCTGACATAAAATCTCTTTTATGTTTTTCTGATAATCAAAATAATCTATGCAGAGAATTTTCGGATTCGTTACCATACATTCTTTTATAAAAGAAAAAGCCGCAGTCTTACCGGTTCCGGAATCTCCCATTAAAATTGTTATATTATTTGTAAATGTAAAATCAATCACGAAAGAAGTATGCACTGTGGCAAAGTGTTCCATAACAGCTGGTCTACTCTTCATCTTCCCACCACTCCTTTAATTCCTCATAATCATCAATCACTTTCTTCCCCCCTAAAGTCTGAACCTCCACTGAATCCATCTCAAAAGGAATCATTGCATATTCACTGTAAACAAAACCTTTTTCAAAACCATACAACACTTCCAGCGCATTGTTCCCACATTCTTTCAAACAGAACACCTTATCCGGATAATAGAACACATTCAATACTGTTTTACATCCTGTGGAAAGCCGATCGATATTCAGTGTAATATCATCAAATCTTGAACGAATTTTATATTTACTAAGAAGTCTCGCGTCATCTATCTTCTCAATAAACTGTGCCGCTCTTTCATCCAATTTTTCCGCTGTGTTCTGATTAAAGAATATATCGTTTAACTCTATATAAGTTATATCTTGAGGTATGTCCCTTTTATTCTTAAAAATGGTGATCATGCCAATACCTCCAATCCAATTTTTAAAAACTGTGTTCTCAAAGAACTCTCGTTATAAATCGTTTTCATCTTATCAAATACAGATAATCTATGATAATCCAATCCACATATATCCTCTTCCTGCCGTTCTTCCCATTCGCAACAGGATTTTATCCAACATACACCTAATTTCCCTTTTGATACTTCAAACCCAGTATTTCTTGTCAGATCAAATAACAGCTTCGCGGCTAACTGTTCTATATTATGTTCTTCAATACGAGAATCATATTCCATAACTTCCTGTATTTCTTTATAATGAAAATTCCCATTCTGAATCGACTCTACAAGTTTTTTCCTTGCTGTCATTGCACCCGCTCTTTTCTTTAAAAATTCATCTTTTGGAGCATAAATCCAATTTATCAATTCCTTAAACTCTAAAAGAAGATACTCAAAACAAATGATATCTATCAGGAATACATTATCCCGTTCATTTACATACTGCTTTAACCTTTTTTGCTCCATTACAATCTGCGGATTATCAAAAGAATTGTCAAAAATAATGATATATTTATTTTCCGTATCCTGTAATGCTTTAACCGCCTTCACCAATTCGCTGTTATTCTTTTTACTTTCAACAACCGCCCCAGGACAAAGTTGTTTCATAAAATTTTTCCAAAACGTATAACTTGCTTTTCCTTTTCGGTCTTCTATCCATAAAAATAGTTTAGACAATATTTGTTCACCACCTTCTACATTTTATTTTAACCGATTTTTATCCACAACTCAATGAGTAATAAAAAAAGACCAGAATCTCTGACCTCCATATTGTTTCGCCTAAAAAATCAGATTTTTTATCTTAAAGATATGCCAAACAAGCCATTTCTGATATTTTCATTTACTTAAAATGTAATTGCACACAGCTAAGTTGCTTCCTATATTCCAAAACGTTTTACACGCAAAAAGAAACAGCACTATCTCAACCTTAACAGAAAATACTGTTTCTTTTTATTGTAGTATTAAGTTTGACAACACATGCAAGAAGATTTTCTTCCATATTCGTACAATATACTAGATACAAAGCGATAAGCCAAGGAATCCATTCAACAATGCTAAAAATTTGCATTATCATACACTTTGTCTGATTCTTTTCTTTCCATTGTTCCATGAACTGCTTTTTTAAATCCTTTTTTGTCATATTGTCCTCTCCTTTTTTATTGTACTTATTTCCATTGCATGCTTGAATTAAATTAGCTGCAGAATCCGGTTTATCGTCATCTACTATTGCGAATATTCACCGCAGAAATACTGTGCCGTCAATCCCCACACTGGAATCTATATGTTCTGCCTTCGGAATAACATTAGCGCAATTTTTTTCAGATAATAATCTTACCGTTCAACTGAACAGTGAACAATTAGATTTATTTAATCATTGGATTTGTTTAACTGAAAACCAGAAAAGGCTGATTTATGATTTAATTAAAGAAATGAAATAAATAACTATGACATAGCAAAAGAAGGGCTCGTCACGTCCCTTCTTCTACTGATAACACTATTCTCATTTTACCGCCCATACAAACCGTTCTGTTTTATCACTGCCATATGTACCGTCGACTTTGACACCCCGAATTTTTTTGCTGCCTGCCGTACCGTGGCATTGGTCTCAATGATGTAGTGCGCAATTTCCATTGCGCGCTCTTCAATATATTCTTTCAAGGAAAATCCCCCGAGACACTGTTTTTACAATGTATGCGGCGGATCCAAAGGGTATGAATAGCTCACAAATTCCTTTACCGTTAATGATAACCCAGGGATAACAGCTGGGGATCCGCCCTCATCTGACCTGGACTGATTTTGTCCACTTTATCTTTTTTATATGCTTCCTCCAATACTTTTTTTATTTCTTCCGCAGCATTTCTTGTATTTCTTCCCACTGCCGCACGGGCAGGGATCATTCGGATAGATCTTTCTTGTGCCTTTTTCTGCTGTTCCATCAAGACCATTTTTATAGGTTACTGCCGGAATAACATCCGCATTTGCATCTGTATCGACCGCAATTCCCATCTTTGCAAGTTCTTCTCTCCCATGCTCCAGCATATCAGCTGCCATACTGCTTATTGGAACAATTGTCGGTCTTTTCCCTTTCGGTAAAACCGGGCAATAAGAGCTCATTTCATTTGGCGTGTGTCCGCGCAGTTCAAACATCCTCGTATTATTATGCGCATCCATCATAACTGCCGCAAATTCGTTTAGCTGTTCTCCCGAGTCAAAACAAATATTCTTTTCATTCACGTGTTCCATAAAATCAGACAATGTCCCTCCTGTCGACGATGTCCAAAACGCATGCTGACAAAGTTTGTCGCATTCTTCAGCCGCAATATGCAATTCGGTTTCAAAAAAATTCCATGCTCTCTGATATGCAGGTTCACAGGAAGGATAATTATCTGTGACATATGATAGAATTTCATTCATTGTAGGTATATAATATTCCACATCTCTCTGTCGTTCTTCGATTCTCCGGTAAATCTGTTCCCGGACAGCATTCTTATCTACTACTTTTCCATCAATGAGCTGACATGGATTGATTCGATCAGGAATCTTCTCCAGGATTTTCAAAAATTCCTCAAAAGAACATCTTACTTCCTTTTTTTGCCTGTACATCCTATATAATATTTTGACAGGCGCTACAACATGAATAATCTCTGCCATTTTCAAGCATTTCAGAATCCAGCCTGCCTTCTTATGAAAGTCTCTGTATCCATGCCCTTTTATCCCCAGATATACCCATGCAACATCCTTTGGTACTTCTACCGTATTGTCCTGATAAGCAGCTATATAATTTATAGCATAAACAGCTTCTAATTCTTCCCACTCTTCCTCTGTCATCCGATGTACGCCTTGCTCTATTGCCTTCTCAAAAGCATCCAGCTCATCTTCTTCCAGCAATAATAATTGTGTCTGCATCGTATTCGGTTTAAGCATATGAGCTGTTAATGCATCCACGATCTTGTCTTTGCGCTCAGATGATGCCACTTTAAGGTCCGTGTCTTCTGCGATATATATTAGTTCTTGTTTTGTATATCCCTGCAGCCATTCTTTCAAGGAACATTCTTGCGCAATTTTTTTACTCTTTACATGGTCTGTCTCTTTTTCAACAGTCTCTTCTGTATGCTTGATATACTGTTCTGTAATTTCTTTTAACATTGTATCAGCGGACTTTTTATTATGGATATTTCTGTTTATCATCTCTTCACAAAAGCCGATACCGCAATGCGCTTCTATTTTCTTTAAAATCTCAGCAAAATAGAGGTATTCCGCTTCTGTTTTACATAAAAAGCATTCTTCCTTTAATTTTACATTAATCGCATGTGGCTCTGTCCAGAATTCATCATTTACCAGCGATTTTTCTTTAAGGATAACCGGCCAGTTCAAGATTACTTCTGTATCATTTTCTTTATATCCGGCACTCTTTAGAATCTTTTCAATTTCAACCCGATATTCCGGACTTGTTTCTTGCTTTCCATGACTGCTTCGGATTCGGAATGTGAAGGATTTTTCATTCAGCATCCATTCATTTATAAAAGTATCTGGTCCGTTCAAGTAATCATAATAATAGTCATGCCTTCTTTCATCTTCTTCATGCCATTCAATGATCCGGTCTTTCTTCGTATAAAATTCAAATTCATATCGATCTGAATACGTCATTTCAAGTATTTTTTCTAAAATGACCGCCATTTCTGCAAAAGTAATGTCCGAAGGGACAAGCGCCCTTCTCCAGATTGGAGGTTTTGTCCCTTTGCGTATTGCTTTTATCTGAAAAAACATATGATCCCTCCTGGTATTTCTGTAATTATTTTCAGTATATCATCTATTTCACTTATATAAAAGAAAAACAGCCATCACTGACTGTTTTTCATATCATTTATTGTTACTGTTCATTTCGTTTGCGGCAACGCGCTATACGATGCACACAAAATGCGCAGCCCCACTTCATAGAATTTTATTTACCTGTACTTATGCCAGATCTCCCGCCGCCTTAATCTTTACCCGATTGGTGTTTCCCGGATAATACTGAAGCAGAACATCCTCCACATCAATGATCTCCACTGTTTCCCGCACTGCTCCTGCCAGAACCGCAAGCTCCGCCGCTTCCGCTTTTGCCTCCTCCAGCGCCTGATCTCTCGGTGTTACCAGGTAATCCACCAGCTTTTCATAATTGCCGGATACCTTGGAAATGGCGGAGCCAATCGCATTCGCCACACCTCCGATTGCCGGCTTGATAACGGTTCCGGCTCCGTTCAGGTGCTCCGGTAATATAATGGAACCGCCGCCCACCAGAATAATATCCACGTCTCCGCTGGATACCTTCATAGCATCCACAGAATCCTCCACCAGTCCGGTAATTGCAGCCATCGCTTTTTGAGCAAATTCTTCTTCCAGATGCGCTACCCTGGAGGGGTCTCCCAGACTGGTCAGTCCCAGCCGCACGGCAATGTCCGTGGCGGTACAGATTTCGCCTCCAAAGACAAGTGCCTTTTCCGTAATCTCATATCCCACAGAATCCGGTCCGACAGTAACTGTTCCATCCGCTTTTTCCCTGACAATGGAACCGCCGCCCAGACCGATAGAAACAACATCCGGCATGCGGAAATTCGTGCGTACGCCGCCGATGGTAACCGCCACGCTGGACTCCCGGGGAAATCCGTTCTGAATCACGCCCAGATCCGTAGTGGTGCCGCCCACATCAATGACAATGGCATTCTGCAGTTTACTCAGATAGCTTGCTCCCCGAATAGAGTTTGTCGGTCCACAGGCAATCGTCAATATGGGATACCGTCTGGCATACTCCATCGTCATCAGAGTGCCGTCATTCTGCGAAAGATAAATGTCTGCATTGGTAACGCCCTCATCCTGCAGACTCTGCGCAAAACCGCTGGTAAACCGCTCCGCAACCTGATAAAGCGCAGCGTTCAGAATTGTGGCATTTTCCCGCTCGATCAATCCCATGGAACCGATTTCGCTGGAAACAGATACATGGACATCCTCTCCCATCACTTCCCGGCACAGCTCGGCTGCCCTGCGTTCATGATCGCTGCGAACGGTAGAAAACACACAGGAAATAGCAACAGATTTTACCCCTTTTTCTTTCAGATTCTCGAAAAAAATCCGGGCTGCAGCCTCATCAAAAGCTGCCAGCTCTTTGCCGTCATATTCAAAACCGCCGCCGATAATTGCCGTATCCACGGCAATCGTTTTTAAGTCCTCCGACCAGTCTGCCATAGGAGGTATCCCTCTGGTAGCAGGCGCTCCGATACGGAGAATCCCGATAGGAGCCAGATGTCTGCGTTCTACGATCGCATTGGTACACTGCGTCGTGCCAAGCATGGCCTGACGTATTTCACTCCGGTCGATCCCGGACTGCTCCAGCACTGCCCGGACGGCCGACAATATCCCATCGTAGACATCCGGAGTCGTATGCTGCTTAACGCTTACCACTACATTCCGGTTTTCATCCATCAAAACGGCATCTGTATTGGTGCCGCCTACGTCAATTCCCAATTTATACATGACTCCTGCCTCCTTTGCTGCGTTTCTCCAACGGTACATAATCCGTGTCGATACCAAAATAGCGCGGTCCCACCAGTTCCAGTCCTTCCGGCGTCCGCCAGAGAGGGAAGCAGGGAAGCCCGACTACCAGAACACGTTTTCCGTATTTTAAAGCGTCTGTCGGTATGGGCTGGAAAGTTTCCGTATCTACCAGACAGATCAGATCCGGAACCGTGGCAAGAATCTGATCATCCACCACAGCCATCAGGTTTTCATTCTGAAACTCCACATATGCCTGATGACCCTTATCATCAGCAATTCCTTCCAGAAGTACTTTACCGAAGTTAAAGCCTGCCCTGACTTCCCGCAGCACATCGGAGATTTTGCCTTTAAACAGCCGGATTCCCTCCGTAATACGCAAAAATTCTTCCTCCGGTGTACCATTGGTAACTTCTTTGACACGCCGGATCGACGAACCCAAAATCTGACTTCTCGTAACAATGCCCTTGACGCCGTACTGTTTCATAAAAGCGCCTTCCATAGCATAAAGTGAAACCGAGACCGAACCGCCGCATGCCATAGTCACAGCTCTGGCAAGTTCTTCAGTCCACTTGTTCGTAATCGTACGGAAAATGGACGAATTTCCTTTTTCATCCACCAGCGCCATGGGAGTCGCAGAGCCGCCTCCAATCGTAAATGTAACCATCTGCAGTTCCGGAAACGCACGCCCCATTCCATCGCAGTCCACCAGCGGCATGCCCAGTCTCGCAGCGGCAGCAATGGGAAGCATGGAATTGACACCGCCTGCTTCAATCGGCATAAGGGCAAAAATCGGCTTTCCATAGAACGTAGAAACAGTGTCATAAAGTGTCTGATACTCCGTCCCCCCGATAGCCTTTTCCGCCAGAATCGTGGGAGCTCCCATCATGGCAATGGGAACTACCAGCGCATCATCCGGCACCTCATCCGGCTCCAAAAGTGTAACCGGTCCGCACTCCCGGACAGCGCTGATTGCCACAAGTTTTCCCACATAGGGATCTCCTCCCCCGCCTGCACCCAGAAGAGCAGCCCCCAGAGCAATATCCTCAATTTCTGAAATTCCAATTTTCCGCAAAATAATCCCTCCTATTTTTTACAATTATTTACTTTTCCGGCAGCAATTTGCTGATAACCACATAAATTACGAGAGAAACTACAATACCATTAACCGGTCCCACAAAGAAGGGTATGTTCAAAAACGGAAAGACCTGCACCAGACCCGGGAAAGACGCAAAGGTTCCTCCGGTAATACATGCTACCAGCGCACCCGCCATAAAGGCGATAACACCGGGACCGGAAAATCCGGGACGCTGACGGAAATTTTCCCTTCTGCCGCCACAGATGATCCAGTAATTGGCGATCAATACCCCAGCCAGCGGCGGGATCAGTGCAGACATCAGAGAAAGAAAGCCCTGAAATACATTGAGAAGACCAAACGCCGCCAACAAGGTTCCCGCTGCTCCTGCAATTCCTGTAGTTATTTTGAATTTGCTTTCGTCGTATCCCAGCAAATTAGAAAGAGCCAGACCGCCGGAATAGGCATTCGTCACATTTGTAGTCCAGGTAGCCAAAACCAGAGCCAGCAGACCAATTACCGGTACTCCCAGACTGGCAAGAATTGCAGAAATATCATACTGTCCGGTAACGATACTCATAATCGCACCGGTAAGAAGCATAAACAGACCTGCCGGAATCACTCCAATAATGGAAGATTTCACCACATCTGCCCGGCTTTTTGCAAACCGGCAGTAATCAGCAGAAATAACTCCTCCCAAAGCGAAAGATGCCACTGTCATGGAAATACCAAAAACAAGTCCTGCGGACTGCTCCGGTGCATATGCCGCAATCGCTGCACCGCCGTCATGAGATATAAGCCCTGCAATGATACCGTAAAGACATACAATTACCAGCAACGGAACTGCAATGTAGTTGAGCCATTTCAGACCTTTAAAACCGGCACACGCCGTAACCAGCATAATTACACCCCAGACAATGGAACACACCGCAGTCATAGGCGCCCCGGGAGCATCCATCCCCAGCATGGATGCCAGCATGGATGCGAACGCACTTCCACAGGTAGCCGACTGAATACCAAACCAGCCAATGCAGGCTATAGCAAGCAAAAGGCTGATGATATAGCGCGCTCCCTGCTTTCCCAATGCGCCCTCCGCCATCACTGCCACAGGAAGTCCCGTATCACATGCCTGCATGCCGATACAGATCATGTAAGCACAGATCAGACCGTAACCAATAAGAATAGAAGCAACCATCTGTGAGATAGACAAACCACCGCTTGATAATACACCGCCAACCATCAGACAGGGCACACAGATCATACCTCCTGCCCAGACCATCGCGATAGATATCCAGCTTTGCCGTTGTTCCGCTTTGATTTCAAAACCAGCATTTCTTTCGTTCATAATTTTTCCCTCCTCATATAATAAAACTCAAGCTGAACGCTTTATGAGGATTATATGCCGCGGACATCATCACAATAAAGTGTTAAAGAGACAAAAATACCAGCCCGGATTTGTCCAAAAGGACAAAAACGGCTGGCAGACATAGAACTCAGTTATCCGTTATACGCATAAGCGCTGCTGCATAATAAAGCGGAAATACCTCCGGAAATTTATCAATCGGGTGCCCCAACTGCTCTTTAATACGATTCAAACGATACTTTACTGTATTTTTGTGCAAAAACAAAAGCTCAGCACAACGCGTAACACTGCAGTCTGCATCCAGCAGATAAACTTCCAGTGTCTGCTGCAGGATCGCCGTTTCACGAATCTGCTGTAAAGGCTTCAACGGATGAAGCGCATTCCTCAAAGCAGTTTCCCCCTGCTCAATTATCGTATGACAGCGCGAAGCAAAGTTCATTTCCGAAAGTGTGTAACATACCTTCCCACGCCAGATCTTACGGGCCGTTTCCAGATGATCGTGATGTGTGAGAAACGCATCCCGCACTTCTGTCGTATCGGAAAGCGAACTGCATTGTGTCAGCGTCAGCAAAAAACCACACGCCTGCAGCTGTTCCGCCAGTTCGCCCGCTATCTGCATACGGTCTGGAGCCTGCTCGATCCAATCCATGAAAGCTACCGTATATCCCTCATACAGATCAGCAACTACCGTATGACAATAGCATCCCAGATACTCTCTTACCTGGGCGAGTCCCTTCCTTCGAAAACGTTCTCTTTGTCCCTCCGGACAGTGAAAAATCCACATTTCGTGAATATCCGCCACATTGATATGAAATAAATAGGCAAGCTGGCGCATTTTAATGGGGTCATCCTGAATGATAGCCCGAATCAGCTCCCGGACAGCCACTTCCTCTTTCTCCTGTCCCCAGATCGCTACGCCGAGACGAACCACATCCACTGTCTGTGCCAAAAGTCTGGCATCAGGCTGCATGCCTTCCTTGATAATCAGAAATTCCATATCCTGCCCGCGATCCAAAGAAATAGAAAACCGGTACATCCTGCTGTCCGGCAGCAGCGCAAATTCCGCAGACTGCTGGTCCGGCGGCAGTCCCTCCAATTCTTCCACTCCCTTTTTTATGATGGATTCCAGATTACGGGGCCAGGCTGCAAGGCTAATTATCCGCAGAGACTTATCGCACAAAATAACTGATGCCGAGATGCGGTCACGCAGCATTTTCAAAATGGTGGAGACCGTCCTCTTATAGGGCGGAAGCACCGACACCCGCTGCAGTATTTCGGAAACAATAGAATTGTCATGTGTCCTGTCCCGGTAGATCATCTCTGTGACCTCACTAATTACTTCGCTGTAACGAAGCGTCACATCTCCTTCCGGCATAACAATCAGAACAAAATCCATCTCATCCGCCAACTGAATCAGACTCAGATCAATTTTCTTTACATAGGCGCCCACATAGTATAAAATAAGCCCTGCTTCTCCGCCTTCTGCCAATCTTAGCATATTCTTATATTGAAGTTCTACATTTTCCGGCATATTTAAAAAACCGGTAATTACAATTTCACCGCCGAAATATTCCTCTTTAGGAAATACTTCGTCTATCAGGACACCCGGATCGGTAGATTCCAGTACTGACACAGAGGAAACGATTTTCGTCAGACCACCCCGTCCGGCAATTACACGCGCCTGCCGCAGAGATGGTAAATTGAGTAAATCGGAAACTGTAACGCTCATATGATTCACCTCCGATATGTGTGATCTTATTGCAAAAAGCGGACCGGTATTCTCTCCGGTCCACCCTATGTTTCACTGGTTTTTTCTTTCAAACCACCATATCCATACCACAACAGCGATCACTACTGCAAACAGCAGCGCTGCTACTATGTGCATTCCCATAGATATCCCTCCTTGTCCCTTAATAAAATCTAAAGTACTTTAGAGAGTATCCTGGTGTTACAAATAAGATAAGTTGTATTGATATGAGATCGTATAATCTGATCTCCGGTAAGACTTTTTATTGGACAGTCTG
>DKTR01000067.1:965-17743 GCA_002473385.1 Lachnospiraceae bacterium UBA7225 | reverse complement strand
CTTTTTATTGGACAGTCTGTAAAGGAGCTGCCGCATGAGCCGATAGAGAAACAACACAAATACTCCGCATATTGATATGCAGGTTCTGGAAACCGCTCTTTGCTGCACCCGCTGCTCTCCTGTACCGGCACGTCCAATAATTTCTGCATCCCGCGGCGCTGATGACAAAACAGCGACCGGTGTTACTGTTCCGACTTTGCAGATAGCTGCATGTGTGGTCTGTCCCTCCACTTCATGCGGCAGATAAGTAGCCATCTTTATTTTACCGGAAACAGCAGCCAGTTCAAGTATAATCAGCAGGAGAACAATCCATATGCAATTTACACTGGAATGCCTGGTTTTCGCAGTCCAACAGCACATTGCCATTCCCCCTGTTCTGGTGTTTCTCCCGTTACCATTATACATAGAAAAATCCTGCCCGGCAAGAACTATTCCATTTTTTATTTCTTTTTCGCACTTACACAGTACCAGTCTGCCATATCGGGATCAGCCTTCTTTCGCTTTTATAGGATGCCGTATCACTGTGCGCAGTTTTTCTACAGCGGTCCTTCTTGGATCACTCAGATAAATTTCATGGTGAAAACGTAAAGCTGATATATCCCTTATATAACCGTTTTCGCTAATAAAATTGTCCATCTGTCTGATTGTTACCGGTTCATCATCATAGCTGCCGATATGCATACACTGCACACAGAGTCCCTCTTTATACGTAAAGAATCGCACCCCGGAAAAGTCCTGCTGTTTTTTCGCAGTTGCCTCCCGGACTGCCCAGTCAAATTCCTCTTTTGATACAAATTCCGGCAGACGGATCATAGAAATCCACTCAAATGTCTCCTTCTGACTATAGTCGAATCCGCTCTGTCCCGGCTGCCACCATAAGCCTTCCAGCGGCGGAACCACATAGGGAAAATAACCTTCTATTTTATGTGTTCCCTTATAACTCATCTTAATGGTAAAAGCAATTCCATACAGCAACCCCAGAGCTTCTTTATAAGCGCCATCCGGTTCATTTGGATTTCCTTTTCCCTGCACTGCAATATAATTTATTTCCGGAATTTCCACAATTCCGGGCTTTTTCGGCGGAAGGTAAAATTCTTTATATTCTTTTTTATAATCAAATGCCATTTTTCTCTTTCTCCTGTCTCAAATTACTTATGCGATCTTCTATACTCTGCTGCAAAGCTTCCTCTGCAAGCTGCGGGTCTCTTGTCTCCTGCCGCAGTGTCCTCATAAACTTTCAGTGTCTTTTCCACTTCCTGACGTACCCGCTCCCGCAGCTCCTGCGGCTCCAGCAGGAATGCTTTGTCCCGGAAAGACAGCAGCCACGTGATGAAGTTTTCTTCATCCGTGTAGTCTGCATGAAACAACAACCTTCCATCCGGCTGCACTTCAAAGCAGTCAATACCGAATTCCTCTACCAGGCGCCATTTGCACTCCGGAGCAAATAATGCACGGACATGTATCCCACCCGGAAAAATCCTTTCATTGCTCAGATCCGGCATTGGAACAGATCGTTTTTCAAATCTTTTTTCCGTAATCCGCAGACTTTCCAGCCGGTTCAGCTTAAATAATCTGTAAGCTTCGCGGCTTTTACACCATCCCCACACGTACCAGCTCGACCAGCGGAAAATCAAATAATACGGTTCAATATTTCTTTTACTTTCTCCCCGTGCAGAATAATACTGGAATTCTATTTCCAGACGGCGGTCTATCGCGCTGCGTATCTGCTCGATCTTCGGCGCAAGTGAATCCTTATACCACGACGACAGATCAATCAATATGGATTGATTCCCTGTCATAAAATCAGAGGAGCCTGCCGACAGTTTGTCCATCAACTGTCCATAATGATTTGTTCCGTGAATGCTGTCCAGGCTGCGAAGTCCCGCCAGTATATCCTGCATCTCGGAGTTCGTCAGAAGCACGCGGTCCACCTTGTAATTCGCCATAATGGAAATACCGCCGCCTGCCCCCTGTCTTGCCACAACCGGGATGCCCGCTTTACACAAGCTCTCAATATCCCGGCTGATCGTCCTTCTGGATACCTCAAACCGCTCTGCCAGTTCTGGCGCTGTCACTGATTCTTTTTGTAACAAGATAGATAAAATTCCAATTAACCGGTCAATCTTCATTCTTTTCTCCCTGTTCCTAAACAGTATATCCCCACAAACATGTCATCTGTATGTCCTGTTTCTCATTATAACATAATAAATAACATAATAAAAAGAATACCTGACAATATTTGAAGCAATATTTAAAAGCAGACAAAACGGCAGCAATTCTGTCCAGCCAATGAGGACAGAATTGCTGCCAACAGGTTTCTTATTTGTAAAATTCTTCTACTGCCGCTGCGAAAAACTCCGCGATTCCTTCACCATACTGTTTTTCAAGAGCAGTCTTTGCCTGCTCATTTGTCTTGTAAAATACCGCAAGCTCTTTCACAACTGCTTTTCCATCTTTCATCTGATACAGCTGTCTGGTTACAAAATCATATTCCCCGATAAGCTCTTTTACCGGGAAACCGGAAACATCTTCCCCACGCTTTGCCGCAAGCTTTTTCATTACCGCATCCAGCCGGTTCTGATATGCCGCAAGGATTTCCGTGCCCATCGGTTTTTTGCCCTCCAGCACCTGCTCCTTATCCCCATACCATTCCACCAGTTTCTGAAAGTTTTTCTGCGCCTTCTCACCAGAAGCATTTTTCACAAACATTTTGTGAAATTCTGCTTCCAGTTCTCCGCTATCCTTCCAGGCATTTACTGCGTTGGTACCATGCATTTCTGACACATCGCCGCCATTTGCCGCAATACAATTCTCCATAAACTGCATTTTCTGCTCATCTGACATCTGCCCCATGATAGATTGATAGAGCTGTTCGATGTCGTCCTGGTTAAATACTGCAAAATCCATCCTGTTCTCTCCTTTCAAAATGTCATCTATGCTGGAAATCAGGCGCTCAAGGCGCTCCTTTTTCTGTTCCAGCATTTTTCGCTGACTTAACAAAATCTGATTTTTATCAAGAGCAGGATTTTCCATAATAGACTTGATCTGCTTTAGCGGCAGATCAAATTCCCGGAAAAATAAGATTTGCTGTAAACTTTCCAGGGCTTTATCGTCATAAAGTCTATAGCCGGCGTCACTGGTTGCAGATGGTTTCAGCAATCCGATCTCATCATACCAGTGAAGCGTGCGCACGCTGATACCTGTCAGCACAGATACTTCTTTTACCGTTCTCATCTGCTTCTCCTCCTGTTCCTGATAATATCAGAATACTTTATCACGTAACGTGAGGGTCAAGTACATTTTGCAGAAAACAGATAAATTTTTTCAGAACAGCATCTCCTAAATCACTTATAGTACATGAAAGCCTTTGTATTTCAGACATTCTTCTACTTCTGCAGTATCATTTACATGAAGTACCATAATCGGCATTCCTTTTTCCCGGTCAAAGGACAGGTACAGATAATCTACACTGATATTGCTTTCCTCCAGCGCCAGCAGCAGATGATTCAGATTTCCGACCTCGTCCGCCACCTCTACACCAAGAACGTCGGTTAATTTGCAGAGATATCCTGCTTCATTTAATGCCTTCATTGCCTTCTCCGGGTTGGATACCAGCATACGGACAATTCCGTATTCTGCACTGTCGTTTGTAACGGATCCCAGAATATTAATATCATGCACGGCTAGAATACTGGTAATTTTTTGCATGGTTCCCTTCTTGTTTTCTGCAAAAATGGCAAGCTGATTTAACATAATTTTCTCCTCCGTTTGTACCGGCAAAACATCACAATAATTTTTCGTAACATGATGTCCGCCTGATTCGATATTATTCTAGCACCAGATAACAGTGAATGTCAAATCTCAGAAGCATCTGTCTGCTCTTTTCACAGACACATATTAAAGAATTACCCGTATTCTTGTACCAAGCTGCGTTCTGGACAACACCTCAAAGTGTCCATGATGCTTATCAATAATCCATTTCGCAATGGAAAGCCCCAGCCCGGTTCCCTGGAACCGTCTCGCTTCATCCGCCCGGTAGAAGCGCTCAAACATCTGGGCAACGTCCTTTTCCGCCATGCCGATGCCCGCATCCTGTACCTGCAGATAGGCACGTCCCCCGCTGGTGCACCCGGCACTCAGCAGGATTTCTTCACCGTTTTTTGTATATTTTGCCGCATTATCTACCAGAATCCGCACAGCCTGCTTCAGCATGGCGGCATCTGCCTGGATGCTGACCTCTCCGTCCTCCGTCAGATAGCGGTATCGATGGCCCTCATCGATCATCAACGATTCCTCAAAAACCTCCTGCATCATTTCATTGAGAGACACCGTCGTCATTGTAAGCTTATTTTTGCCGCTGTCGCCCCGCGCCAGAAACAGAAGCTGCTCAACCAGATGCTGCATATGCTCTGATTCATGCCGGATGGCGGTAATCGACTCATCCAGCACCTTCTCATCTTCTCTGCCCCACCTGGCCAGCATATTCGCGTATCCCTGGATTACTGCAATCGGCGTGCGCAGCTCATGGGACGCATCATTCACAAACCGCGCCTGCTGCCGGTAGGAATCACGCATACGGATCAGCAGATTATTCATTGCCGCCTCAATTCCCTGAAGATCAGCATCCCCGAAGGAAAGTAAATCCGCATCCTCCGGCTGCAGGCTGGAAATCGCTTCCTCAATCTGCTGGTATTTTTCCTCCGTGAATGTCATTTTACTTAACTCATCCGCCCTCAGGGCAATCTCATCGATCGGTGCCAGAATCCGGCGGATTTTCCGGTCCTCGCTGCCATAGGAAAAGAAGATGCCCAGTATCTGACAAAACAGAATTACCAATATGATTATACCAATAACCTGCAGCGCCGGATAAAGAACAAGCTCCAGCAAAGCTCTGCCGCTTTCATCCGCCACGACATATGTTACAGTCTGCAAATACTGTGTTTCCATAAACATCCGCACATAATCCAGACGGATTTCTCCGAACCGTATAAGCTCTCTGTCAATAATCCAGCCAGCAAAAAGAAGCACAAAAAGAAGCAGATCCATTCCAATATACAGACCAAGCTTCTTTCCGATCCACGACCTGTGCATTTTTCTTGCGATGGAAGTCATACGCTTTGTTTCCGCATTATTTTTCACTGGTCTTGCCCGTTTTGTATCTTTTTGTTTCTGCTTCTGATTTTTCTGCGTCTTCTTTTTCATATTCCCATATCTTTCATTTCAGCATCCGACATGAACCACTGTACGCCGGACAGTCATCCGGCAGTCATATCCGGTGCACCGGATTTTATCACATATCCCACTCCGCGCACAGTCTGGATCATTTTTATCTGAAACGCCTCGTCAATCTTGGCCCGCAGGAAACGGATATAAACATCCACTACATTTGTCTCCCCGACATAGTCATAGCCGCAGACCCTGTTCAGCAAGACATCCCTTGAAAGCACAATGTCCTGGTTTTCCAGCAGCACTTTCAGCATCTGGAATTCCCGGTTTGTCAGACTGATGTCAGTACCATCGTATGTGACCTGATGACGTTTTTCCGAGAGCAGCAGTCTGCCCCACCGGTATACACCCGCCTCTTTCTCCGCCGGCTGCTGCGCAGCCATACCACTACTGCTTCCATGCAGCTTCAGCGCCACGCGGATACGCGCAAGCAGCTCCTCGATCGCAAATGGTTTTGTGATATAATCAACCGCCCCGGCATCCAGCCCTGCCACCTTATCCATCACGGCATCCCGCGCCGTCAGCAAAATGACGGGCGTTGGTTTCTCCTGCTGCAGCCGCCGTAAAACCTCCAGCCCATTAAGGCCCGGGAGCATGATATCCAGCAGAATCAATGCAAAATCTCCGTTCAGCGCAATTTCCAGCGCCTCTCTCCCATTCGCAGCTTTGCTGACTATATATCCCTCATGCAAAAGCTCCAGTTCTACAAACCTCGCCAGCTTTTCTTCATCCTCGACCACCAGAATATGTGCTCCCATAACATCCTCTTTCCATTACAGCTTTTTAAATTCGTCTTTCGCCTTGTCCGCCATCTTGCTTGCCTGCTCCATCACCCGGTTTGCTTCATCGAGATTATCTTTTCCTTCAAAGGAATACTGGCATCCCAGAAACAATCCAACGATGATTGCCGGAACAAGAATCTGCCATACGAGCAACATAGCAATAATCACTAAAATGATCGGCATGCGCAGGATTTCTTCTCCTTTGCGCTTAATGCAGAGAGAATTATCACGGCATTTGCGAAGCACTATTCCGACAAGACGTCCCAGCTTCCGGAAAATATTGTCCCCGGATTCCTTCTGCTCCTGTACCTTGTCCTTCACGGACACGTACTGCGCCTGCTCCTCATAGCTGGTAGAGTAAGTCTCCCGGGACGGTCCCTGGGTCTTTCCGGCTTTTTCCAGATAAACCATTGCGTCCAGAATATCCCAGTTGCTCGCCTCCAGCGCCTCCTTAGCCTCTTCATATGTGACATTTGCGCGCTCTCTTAATTTTTCCACTTTTTCTAACTGATCCATATACCTTCCTGCCCTTTCTGAATGATTTCTTCTTTGATAGTGACTACTTTACCAGAGTTTTCTTAATCATTCTTTGAAGGAAGATTAAAATAAGATTAAAAACGCGCTACTCCGCCGGTTTCTGATAAAACCTGCCGGAGAGCTGTTCCGTGCGGATGGCATTGACAAACGCCTGCGGATCTGCTTCCTTAATGGCGTTCATCACTCTTTTGGTCTCCGCACACGAAACGACCGAGTAAACCACATTTCGCTCACAGTGACCGTAAGAGCCTTCTCCTTCCAGAATCGTCGCTCCATGGTGGCTCACCCGCGCAACTGCGTCGCTGATCTCCTGTGGTTTATTTGTAACCACAAACAATGTCTGACGCTGATACTTTTTGTACAGCCCGTGCAGCACCTGTGTGGAAGCATACTGAAAAATGATAGAATACAGCGCTTTATCCCAGCCGAACAATAATCCCGCTGCGGAAAGAATCACAATATTCAGACAGAGCACCAGATTAAAGGATTCTACCCCCTTTTTTTCAGACAAATAAATGGCAATAAAATCGGTTCCGCCGGTCGTTGCATTCATTAAAAAACACGAGCTGATCACAAATCCGTTAATCATGCCGCCGAATATACTGATCAGCAGCAGATCATATGTGATCTTATAACCCGGTACGATATCGGTGAAGACACTTGTGAGGAAAATCATCAGACAGGAATACAGCGTAAATTTTTTCCCAATGTAACGGAACCCGATGTACACCGGGAACGCATTCAGCAGCAGATTTATCACTGTATAGGGAAGTTCCACGTTCCAGAGCATCTGCGCGGTCCGCTGTATCAGAATTGTAAGTCCGGTCGCACCACCTGGATAAAGACCGCCGGTGCGCACAAAAGATTTAATATTAACTGCCATTAACAGAGACATAAGACAAATTACAACAATTCTTTTTCCATCTTCCTTCACATTAAATTTCATCTCAGTTCCCCCATATTGTATGTTTTCTTCCGGCAGATACCGTCACATACTATGTTACAGTTTTTCCTGCCACTCTTTCTCCCGGAAGCCGAGCAGAATATCGTCCTCCAGAATCACAAGCGGTCGTTTTACCAGCATTCCATCAGATGCAAGCAGGGCAAACTGTTCTTCCTCGCTCATTGCAGACAGCTTATCCTTGAGCCCCAGCTCACGGTACAGCATTCCGCTGGTATTAAAAAATTTCTTAAGCGGCTGTCCGCTTTTTGCCTGCCACGCTTTTAATTCCTCCACTGTAGGATTTTCCTCTTTTATATGGCGGTCTGTGTAGGCAATGCCATGGTCATCCAGCCACTTTTTCGCTTTCCGGCAGGTACTGCACTTCGGATATTCAATAAACAACATTGTTATCCCCCTCCTTTGTGAAAACAGTATAACATGCGCCGCCTGTTTTTTCAACGGAAGTGTGCATTTTGGCGCTGCTGCCCCCGGTATTCAGGTGCAATTTTGCACCTGAACACCTCGCAGAACAGTGGCACCTGAACAGTAACAGCCAATATAACTAATCACGCGGCAAAACGGTAACACTTAATTCCCGGCAGGTATAGGTAATCACTACCGCGGACATGAGAAAGGTCAGCACATCGGACACCGGCATAGAATAGAGCACGCCGTCCAGACCAAAAAATACCGGAAGCAGCAGTGCAAATCCGACACCAAATACTACCTCACGCACCATGGATAGCATGGTGGAGGCGAATGCCTTGCCAAGTGACTGCAGATAGATGAAGGTTCCTTTATTTACACAGGCAAAAATCATCATGCACAGGTAGATACGGAAAGCTTTTACAGCAAATTCTGTGTAATATATACTCTCATTTGCCGCGCCAAACAGTGCGATCAGCTGCTGTGGGAAGAATTCTACAATAATCAGGGCAACTGCACCTACAGCTGCTTCCGAGATCAGCAGAAGTTTAAAGAGATTTTTTGCGCGATCCTTTCTGCCTGCCCCAATGTTGTAGCCTACAACTGGGATGCAGCCCGCCGCCATGCCGACCGCAATCGAAATGACGATCTGGAAGAATTTCATAACGATTCCCACAACCGCCATCGGAATCTGCGCATACTGCGTCTGCCCGAAAATTTCATCCATTGCGCCGTATCTTTGTATCATATTGTTAATCGCAGCCATCGCAGCAACCAGTGAGATCTGTGAAAGAAAGCTGCAGATGCCGAGCGGAAGGTATCTCTTTGCAAGAGAGACATGTATTCCGAAGCTCTCCCTGGCAAGCATAACAGCTTTCATGTGAAAGAGGTACCATACTGAAAGTACCGCCGTCAGCACCTGTCCCATAACTGTTGCGACAGCTGCCCCCATCATGCCCCAGTGAAAGCCAAAAATAAACAGCGGATCAAGCACAATATTTACTGCTGCTCCTGCCAGCGTGGAGATCATGGCAAATCTGGGGCTCCCGTCTGAGCGGATAACCGGATTCATTGCCTGCCCAAACATATAAAACGGCACGCCAAGGGAAATATAGAAGAAATATTCCCGTGAATAGAAAAATGTCTCCTCATTCACTCTTCCGCCAAACAATGTCAGAATCGGATTCATGAGCAACAGATAAATGGCAGTCAGAATCAGGCTGGCAGCCACACACAGCAGGATCGCACTGCCAATGCTTTTGTGCGCATCCTCCTTCTTTCCTGCTCCAAGACACAGACTGACAAAGGCGCAGCAGCCATCCCCGATCATTACCGCAATTGCCAGAGCCACGACCGTCAGCGGGAATACAACCGTGTTTGCCGCATTTCCATAAGATCCAAGATAAGCGGCATTTGCAATAAAAATCTGGTCAGCAATATTATAAAGTGCCGCAACCAGAAGCGAAATGATGCAGGGAACGGCATACTTGCGCATGAGCCTGCCAACCGGCTCCTTCTCCAGAAATGTATTTGATTTTTGTTCCATTTTTTCTTCCTCCTCTTACAATATAAAAAAACAGCGTGTGACAAACAGCCGGATTTACGCCGTTTGCCACACACTGCGTTTCATATTATATATAATTTCCGCACAATTTTCAAAGGACATTTTTCACAAAAAAACTGCCTCAACAAGCGTGAATATATGCAATAGCGGTATCGGACACTTCCAGATCCGCATCCCTTTTTCAAATCTTTCTGCTCATCCGCAGAAATAGAACTTCATATCCGCATCCGAATGCATCACAAGTCTGACAGAAATTTCCAGCATGCGGCTGTTCAGCCGGTGATACATAACTGCCGGCTTCCAGGGAATGCCCATCAGATATTCGCGCTCGCGCCCGGTCAGAGGAGATAGCATTTTCTGAAGCCGCGCTTCCCGGTCACGCCGGATTGTGCCGAACGGACAAGACACATAAACACTTTCTTCACCCTTTTGAATAATCTGCTTTTGCAAAAGCGCCCACAAAGCATCCTCCGACAGCCCCGCCGTACAGACCTCCCCCGCATTCTCCGGCAATGCCGCAAGCAGAATACCGCGCTCTGTCAGATGACGGTAAACAGCTCTTTCCACCCGCTCACGTGGTGTAGGAAAGGTAAGCTGCCGCATAATAGCATCCGTCGTATATCCAAGATCACATAAATGACGAATGGCATCGCCGCTTGCTGCATCGTGCATAAAATCCGCCAGCGCCTCCTGGAAATATTTTGGTGTCTCCTCCTCAGTCTGCTTCATAAACGGCTGCTGCCGCACCTCATTCTCCACTGTTATAAGACCTCCCACCATCTCATTCAGTTTATTATATCAGAACTCCCGTGAAAATCCTACCTCCGTTTTTATTTGTTTACGTTCATGCGCACGTATCGTTCTGCGTATGTTTCACCCTCTTCCGGAATCACATTTCCTTCCAGACCAAAACCGAGATAGAGATTATCCAGCCTGTCCTCGTCCACCACAAAAAGCAGTGTGTATTCCAGCGTTTCTCCGGCTCCCAGTTCACGGTAGAAGAAATGACTGTTAAGCTCTCCCGCATACGGCGACTTGTCAAAGTAGATCGTCATATTATCCGCTGCTATCCGATCTTCCTGCGGGTTCAGTTCCTCCGTCCAGGTATCTGCATACCGGTAGTTACCTTCTTCATTCGGCTGCAGATATGCGATATGCGGGGCGCCTGCCCAGAAATCAATTGCAGCATCGCTGATGTTCTCTGCCAGGAAGGTGACCTTCAGGAACTTGCGGTTTACACCCTCATCGCGCGCAATTTCCTGCGCTTCGGTTCCGTCCTCCCCGCTGCGGTAAGTAATCCTTGTATAGGAGGGCGCTGTCCCGTCTTCATTGATATGCGGCGCAATGTCTTCATAATTGAAAAAGTTTTCCTGCGGATAATCTGCGATCGAATTGATAATTTCGGCGCTCTCCACCGTAAGCTTCGTCGTATTGCTCTCTGCTATACCCATCCCCGGATCAGCAAAGCTGTTTGTCACCTCCAGGCTGTCTCCGATATCATAAATATATTTCTGCGGTACGCCAAGCTCCAGCCGCGCCTGCTGCTGTGCCTCATATTGTGCCAGGGATTCTTCCTCTAGTTTCTGCATTGCCTCCTTATCTTCCGCGCTCATATATCCGGACGTTTCCTCCCCCTTTGTAAAGGTAAGACCTTCCGCCACCTTCGTAAGTTCTTCCATACTAAGGTCATTTCCCCCGTAAACAACGCATACACAGCCATCTGTCTCATCGAAAAGGTAAATGCGCTTGTCAAAGGTTCTGACAACTCTCTCCGTATCATAATCCAGCGTAATCTGGTGTGCATCCATACCGTTGATCGTCGTTTCCTCGATGCTCTTTACATTGTCTACATTCAGCATATCCGGCTGTATGTCCAGGCAATCCGCTGTAATGACAGCAATCGATATACCATTCTGCCCGGATCCGTCTGCGCTCCAGGCCAGCTTTCCGTTGTTCTGCGGCTCATAGCCCTCCGGAATATAACCGGCCTCCACATCAATTGTACTCGGTGTCAGCTCATAGTTAAATTCCATCTTATAGCTTAAGGCATCCCCGCTCTGCTCCATAGTTTTCGAGAACATGCCGCTGACTGCCATAACCGTCACAGAGGATACAACGAGAATTCCCATTGCTGCAGCCAGCACTGCCCAGCGTCCCGTTCTCCTGCCTCCCGGCTTTCCCGTGTTTCTGCGCCTGTTTTCCCCGCATCTGTCTGTCTGCACCGCGTATACCCGGCTCTGATATGTGCTCTCCGTCTGCCGCTTCATGGTCGCGTCGGCACGCACGAAGCTGTATGCCTCCTGAATCTTCTGTTCCGCAAGCGCCGGTGTGCTGATTTCCTGGCGCAGAATCCGTTTCATTTCCGCTTTTGAGTATTTTCTATCCATAAATTGCTCCTGCCTCCTTCGTTAATAATTGCGCTGCGAACTTTTTTCTGGCACGTACCAGCCTGCTCTTTACCGTGTGCTCATTCATTTCGAGCAGACCGGCAATTTCTTTTGTATGAAAGCCCTCCACATAGTACAGCACCAGAATAGTCCGGTATTTTTCATCGACCTGACGCAAAAGCTCCCTGAATTCAACATCTGCATAGCTCGCATCATCCGCTGCCTGCGCCTTTAGCTCCCCTGGCAGCTCTTCCATACGGTTCTGCCGCAAAATATCTTTACATTTGTTAATTACAATACGGATCAGCCATGTCTTAAAATACTGCGGCTGCTGCAGCGTATGTAATTTTTCATAGCAGGTAAGGATTGTATCCTGCATGGCATCGGCAATGTCCTGCTCACTGCTCAGATAAGATCTGGCAACCTTGAGCATACTCTGCCGGTTCAGCTCCATCAGCTGTATGAAGCTCTCAGCGTCATTCTCACGCTGCGCCTTTATCACCAGATGTTCCAATTTTACACCTCCATATCTGTAAGATCCGCCCCACCCCGGCGCACTGCGTATGCTCCGGCGGTATCCGGCGTTTAAAAGACCGGTCTTTTTTTCTTTTTACAATCATTAGACGGACGGGTCGAAAAAAAGGATGCATAAAGATGAAAAAAACTTGCTTTTTCTTTTCTTTGTGCTACGATAGAATGGCACACATAAGAAAGGATCGAGAAATATGCCACATCACAGCCATCATTTTTTACATATAAATATCCATCATCACCAAAAGCATCCGGCACTGCTGACTGAGGGCCCGATTCCGCAGCGGATCATCGCCTTTGCGCTCCCCCTGTTTCTGGGGAATCTCTTTCAGCAGCTTTATAATACAGCCGATTCTCTGATCGTAGGAAATTTTCTCGGCAGTGAGGCACTTGCCGCTGTCAGTTCCTCCGGCAGTCTCATTTTTCTGATGGTCGGTTTTTTTAACGGAATCGCCCTCGGCGCGGGTGTCGTTACTGCACGCTATTTCGGTGCGAAGGATTTCCAGTCAACGCAGAAATCCATCCACACGACCGTCACCTTTGGCATTCTGTGCGGTCTTCTGCTGATGCTGCTCGGCATCTTTCTTGCCCCGCAGATTCTTATCTGGATGGGAACGCCGGAAAATGTACTGCCAAATTCTGTGCTTTATTTCCGCGTATATTTCTGCGGCTCGCTTGCTTTCGTGCTCTACAATATTTTTGTCGGCATTATGCAGTCGGTCGGTGACAGCAAACGCCCCCTGCTTTATCTGATTATTTCATCAATCACTAATATCTTTCTGGATCTGCTGTTCATCGCGGTGCTCGGCATGGGTGTCGGCTCTGCAGCGCTTGCCACCATTATCTCGCAGTTTCTGAGTGCGGTGCTTTGTCTGCATCATCTGATGCATGCCCCCAGTGAATACCGCCTTTCTCTGAAAAAGCTTCGAATTGACCGGCAGATGCTGCGTCAGATCATTTCCAATGGTCTGCCGTCCGGTATCCAGAATTCGATTATCTCAATCGCAAATGTAGTCGTACAGTCCAATATCAACGCTTTCGGACAGATGGCGATGGCAGGCTGCGGCTCCTATGCAAAAATCGAAGGCTTTGGCTTTTTGCCGATCACCTGCTTCGCCATGTCGCTGACGACCTTTGTCAGTCAGAACCTTGGTGCAAGGAAATACGACCGCGCAAAAAAGGGTGCTTATTTCGGCATTGCCTGTTCCGTCATTCTCGCCGAGCTGGTCGGCATAACGATTTATTTTGCTTCCCCGGTACTGATCTCCCTCTTTAATAAGGAAGCGCCGGTAATCGCCTATGGTGTCGCACAGGCACACACCATTACGCTGTTTTACTTTCTGCTCGCGTTTTCACACTGCCTTGCCGGCATCCTCCGCGGCTCCGGAAAAGCAATTGTGCCGATGCTTGTTATGATGATCTGCTGGTGCATCATCCGCGTCACCTACATCACAATCGCTGTGCGGATCGTTCCGCAGATTCAGACGGTATTCTGGGCATATCCGCTTACCTGGACACTAAGCTCCATCATTTTTCTCATCTACTTCCTGAAGGCAGACTGGATACACGGATTCGAGCAGAAAAAAACTGCATAACACAAACATTGCCGCATGCGCGATAGAGATAAATCATCGCGTATGCGGCATTTTTTTACATAATACAGCTTTTATTTATGGCTCGCCTCAAAATCGCGGAAATCCTTCGCACACTTTTTCAGCATTTCCCGGATAGGCAGATGATACGGGCAGCGGCTTTCACACTCGCCGCACTCAATGCAGTCGTCCGCCTTCGCGCTGAGTGTCTGATAGCGGCTGTATGCCCACTCGCCAAGACCGTATCTCTGCAGATAGCCTGCGAACAGGAACACATTGGAAATACTGATGCCCGCGCTGCATGGCTGGCAGTAATTGCAGCGGCGGCAGAAGTTTTCACCAAGCTGCTCACGCACCGACGCAATCTTTTCCGCGTCAGTCCGATCCAGCAGACCCGTCTCTTCCACAGCCTCCACATTCTGCTGAACCTCCTTAAGACTGTACATACCCGGAATAACGATGGTAACATCCGGATTTGCACAGATATAACGCAGCGCCAGCGACGCATCCTCAATCGCACCGCCAGCCAGAGGCTTCATGGCAATAAAGCCAATGCCGCGCTCAGAGCAGACCTTCATCAGCGCTTCACCCTGTGATTCTACAATGTTGTACGGAAACATAATGGTTTCCACCCAGTCAAGCGTGAGCGCATGCTCAAACACCTGCAGCGAATGCGCCGTCAGACCGATGTGCCCGATTTTTCCGGCTGCCTTCGCTTCCTGCAGCGCCTCAAGCGCACCACCCTCTCCAGTGATCGTATCCAGGTCACCCATGCCCGGATTATGAACCTGGTAAAGGTCAATGTAATCTGTGCGGAAATTTTTAAGACTGGTTTCAATGTCCTTTGCCATCGCATCCTTCGTGCGCGACATGCTCTTAGTCGCCAGTACAAATTTATCACGGATGCCCTCCAGTGCCTCGCCCAGAAGCTGTTCGCTCACCGTGTAGCCGCGCGCGCTGTCAATATAATTGACTCCCTTTTCCACCAGGGCGCGCAGCAGATCCTTTACCTCCTGTGCATTGCTTTTCTGGATGGGAATACCGCCAAGCCCCATCTTTGACACCTTTAAGCCTGTTTTTCCAAGTGTTACGTATTTCATCTGTCTCTCCTCCCTGTTTTTCTTTCACATTACCTTCAATACAGTCGCCGAGAGCGGCGGCAGCGTCATTTTGATTTCCCCGCTCTTTACCTCGTAAAACACACGGTTCGTGTGATAACCGCCTGCGTCCGTCTGCATGATCTGGATGACATTGTCCTCGTCCTCAATACCAATATCATACGTGCGGATCTGTCTCTTCATCGGTTCCCCGCTATTGTTAAACACAATCATATAGCGCTCATTTCCCAGAAATCTGCCATAGCAGATAAACTGATGATCTGTCGCAACGATTTTGATTGATCCCCGCTTCAGCGCTTTGCTCTCCTTATGAATACGAATCATCTCCCGATGGAAGGCAAGCAGCTCCTGATCCTCCTGTCCCCATGGGTAGGTACGGCGATTGTCCGGATCCGTAAAGCCGCAGACCCCCGCCTCATCTCCGTAATAAATAGTCGGAGCCCCCGGCCAGGTCATCTGCATCACCACCGCTTCCCGCAGAACTGCCTTGTTGACATCCTGCTGCGCCGCCTCACTCCCAAGCGACGCCACACGCCCGACCTTGTGGCTGGTGCGGGTAAGGAACCTGGAATGATCGTGATTAGAAAGCTCATTCATCGCCACCTGCAGCGACGGTGCCAGAAAGCTCGCCATAAAATGCCCCATCGCCCATTCAAAATGCATTCCGTTGCCGAGCATATCCTGCCGGTATTCATCGCTGTGCTTCTCCATGCCGGTGAAAAACCATGTCAGCGGCTCCATAAAAGCATCATAGTTCATAACAGTGTCCCACTCATCTCCTTGAAGCCAGGAGCGCGGATCACCGTAATGCTCTGCCAGAATCAGCGCATCCGGATTTGCCTCCTTGACAACCTCACGGAACTCCTTCCAGAACTGGTGATTATACTCGCTGGAAAAGCCCAGATCCGCAGCCACATCCAGACGCCAGCCGTCCACATTGTACGGCGGCGACACCCATTTCTTTGCAATCTGCAGAATATAATCGTGCAGCTTCTGCGAATGCTCATATGTCAGCTTCGGCAGCGTATCATGTCCCCACCATCCGTCGTAGCTTGCGTTATAGGGCCAGTTTTCACTGTTAAATTTGAAAAAGCTGCGATATGGACTGTCGGCGGCAACATAAGCCCCCTTCTCATATCCCGGCTGATTTTCATAAATGCGCTCCCGGTCGAGCCATTTATTGAATGAACCGCAGTGATTGAATACGCCGTCCAGAATGACGCGCATTCCCCGTCGGTGAGCTTCCTCCACCAGCCTGATGAAGAGCTGATTGCTCGCCTCCAGGTTTTCTTTATCTGTCACCCTCGTGATGTAACGGGTAGCATGCTTATTTTCACTGTCTCCCTCCGGCAGCAGCTCCCCGGTATCTCTGACAATCTTTCCATAATGCGGATCTACATAATCGTAATCCTGGATATCGTATTTATGGTTGGAGGGCGACACGAAAATCGGATTAAAGTAGATCACGTCCACACCAAGATCCTGCAGATAATCCAGTTTGTCCATCACTCCCTGCAGATCGCCTCCGTAAAACTCACGCACACCCATGCTCGCCGGATATTTATTCCAGTCCGTCACCCGGCTTGTCGCATCTCCAATATAAAAGTATTCCCGATTCTCCACATCGTTAGTGGGATCACCGTTGCGGAAGCGATCCACAAAAATCTGATAC
>DKTR01000067.1:0-638 GCA_002473385.1 Lachnospiraceae bacterium UBA7225 | reverse complement strand
ACAAAAATCTGATACATCACCGCTCCCTTCGCCCAGTCCGGTGTGTGGAAGCCGGGCACCAGTGTAAACCGATATTCCTCGCGCACATTTTTTGAAACACCGCGCTTATCAAAATAACAGACCAGCCTCCCCACCTGCACTTTAAAGCAATAACGCAGCGGATGGATGCCGATCGGCACATCAATTTTATAATAGTGAAAAAAAGATCCTTCTTCTCTGTCAAATTTCATCTGCAGCGTCTGATCCATGGTTTGCAGGTACACCGCGTCAATATTATCCCGCTTTGCGCGGAAACGGATAGTAACAGTATCACCGGGCTCCGGCTCCATCGGTGTCACAAAGTTCTCTGTCTCATCGCTGAACAGGGCCGATGCATCAAATACCGGACGCATTCCCAGAATATACATCTGCTTTTCGTTCAACAGCATTGTCTTGTCCCAATTCAATGTTCTTCTCCTTATCGCCAAAATTACATATTTATTCTATACCATTTGCCAGAAAGATACAAGTGCAACCTACATGACGCCAAAGCCACGCCGCGCAAAATATATCCGTTCTGCGGCATTTTTCTATATATTGACACTTCTTTGGCACATGTAAAAAAGACAGCCATCAAGCTGTCTTTTTTGGAGAAGGTA
>DKTR01000045.1 GCA_002473385.1 Lachnospiraceae bacterium UBA7225 | reverse complement strand
TAAAGGAATTTGCATGATTGCGATTGAAATGTCTGAAGATAAATTATATAATAATTTTAGTAAATGGTTTTATATTGCTGTGGCGGTGTCTGTAAAGCGGACACATCAATTCAGCATGAAGGAGTTTGCGCTATGAATACATTTTCTCTTACAGATATTAAGAAAAAAAATCTGTCTGATGTCTATCATTTTATTTATCATCACCCGGACAGCTCCAAGCAGGCAATTGCCAGCGCACTGGAAATCAGCCTGCCGACTGTTACGCAGCATCTCTCAACATTGCTGGAGGAGAATCTTATAGAAAAGGCAGGACAACTGACATCTGCGGTAGGGAGGCGCGCGGCGGCATACCGGATTATTCCGACGGCAAGGATTGCTGTGGGAATTGAAATACTTGATAAGAAAATTTATGTTACGTCATTAAATTTATATGGAAAGAAGGAAGCAAAGGAGAGATACAGTCTGCACTTTGGCGATGACGGTCTGTATTTTGATGAACTGCAGAAGCTCGTAAAGGAATTTCTGCAAAAGCACCGGTATAGAGAAGAGCAGCTTCTGGGAATCGGTCTTGGAATTCAGGGACTTACCTCTCCGGATGGCACGCGTGTCACCTATGGAAAGATTCTTGGCTGCACGGGCATGTCTATCGAACAGTTTGCCGGATATTTCTCCGTGCCGTGTATATTTATTCATGATGCGGAATGTGCATCAAATAGTGAACTCTGGGAAAATCCGCAGATCAGCGATGCTATCTATCTTTCACTCGGGCAGCATCTGGGAGGCGCTGTTATCCTGAACGGTGAATTACAGAATGGTCTTACCGGAAAATCAGGAACCTTTGAGCATATGACGCTGATTCCGGATGGTCCGGAATGCTATTGCGGGAAGCGTGGCTGTGCGGAATGCTATTGTTCGGGAAATTTTCTTACGGGATCAGGGATGGAACTTGAGGAATTTTTCGAAAAAAAAGAGCAGGGGGACCATGCCTGTCGGAAAAAATGGGGGGAATATCTTCATTATTTGTCTATGCTGATTAATAATCTTCATATGGTGATAGAAAACACAGTTATTCTTGGCGGCAATATTGCCTCATATTTTGCAGAAGAGGATTTAGCTGCAGTACGGGCGGACGTTCTGCAGCGCTCTACCTTTCAGGATGATGTCTCCTACATCATCCAGGGGAAATGCCGCAGCGATGCGGTTTCCATAGGGGCGGCTCTTCCGTTCATAAAAGAATTTCTCAGGGATATCGGGAAATAAGGTTTATCAGGCAGTTATAAAATATCGGAGCAAATTTCAACGGGTTTGCCCCGGTATTTTTCTTGTAGTTTTCTTTTAGACATGATATGTAAATGTTAATAGAATTGGAGTGGGCAGGGAGATATTATGCTGACAGGACAAGGAGGACTTTTATGGACAAAATGCTTCTTTCTCTGAAAAACATATACCGTTTGTTTGCGATACAGGATTTTCCGGTGTACTCAGAGGCGGTGTTCAGTGAGAAGAACCGGCGCGGGCTGACGCTTGTAAAATTCTGGAGGACTTATCTGGCGGAGGATTTTCGCACCGGACAATACGGAAAAATGATCTGGCGTTCTGAGGGAAAACGGAACCGCCACATTTCCTCAGTAATCAACCGCACTGGCACCCGGCCCGCTTACGGCAATTACGAGGAGGAATGTGTCAGACTTCTTACACCCCGGGCTTTAAAACGTCAGCAGGATCTTTTCGCGGATTTCCTTAAAGAAAGAGAATTTTCACGGAAAGCTTTTTGGTGGAAGCTGAAAGCGTATTTGAACTGCCTGGAGGAGGATCCATATTTCGATCAGGACATGAGTCGGTACTTTCAAAGCTTTTATAAAAACATTGGGGAAAAAGAGCTGGATGAGGAACAGGGTCTGCAGTACAGTGCATGGATGCTGACGCTGCTTACCGTATTTGCTCTGGCAGGGAGCCGGATGGGAAAGCTTAGGGAACAGACTTGTCTCGCCTCTTTTTCTGCAGAGACAGTGGGATCAGAGCAGCTTTCTGAAAAAAGAAAAAAGTATATCAGATTTCTGACAAAGCAGACGGGAGAGCTGGGAAGGAGTCCTCTGCCAGGTCAGCATTTCTTCGGGCGGGAGCTAGAATTATTCGAACTGCGGCAGATGGCGCTCGCCGGCGGTCATTATCTCATTTCCGGCATGGGCGGCATCGGCAAGACAGAGCTGCTGCGTCAGCTTTTTCGTTTTTGCACGGAGGAGAATCTCTTTGATATGGCAGCCTTCATTTCCTATGAAAACAGCATGGCGATGAGCTTTGTCACTGCCTTTGCAGAAACCGGACATACGGATCTGAACAAAAACTTTAAGGAAATATTAGCGCGCATCCGTCTCCTTGAAAATAAACGCGTGCTGATCCTCATTGATAATATAGATCACACTGCAGCGAAGGATGAGGGAGTGAAGGAACTTTGCAATTTGCCCGCAACGATCTTTGCGACCTCCCAGGTGAGGAAGCTTCCGGGATTCATCACCTTTGAGATCAAAAGTCTAAGCGCAGAAGCCGGCAGTCTGATTTTCCGGGATCATTATGGAAAAATACTGACGATGGAAAGCCGGGAGGCGCTTTCAAAGATGCTGGAGCCGGAGGAAAACCGTCATCCGCTGACGCTGCGCTTCTTAGGCAGAATAGCCGGTTCTGGTAACTGGAGTCTGGAAGAGATGAGAGATCAGTTTATGAGAGACAGCGCGCTGGCTTTCCAGGAGAAAAAGGCGGTGCCGGTGTTTCCTGGACAGATTTATGAACGCATGTACCAGCTAGAACATTTAAGTGAGAAGGACCGGCAGATACTGGATATCTATACGAGACTGCCATACCACGCTTATTCCGGAAGCTTCCTGCTGAAATATTTTATGGAACAGACAGAAAGCGCGGCGCAGATAGAAAGACGACTCGGGATGCTGTGCTGGCAGGGGCTCCTTGAAAAATCGGCAGATGGATTTTCCATGCACCCCTTTATAGCAGAGTGCCTGGAAAATCGCAAACCCAGGTGGAAGGACTGCTTCTTTGAACGGGTGCTGGAACAGATGATGGTTCTTCTGGGGAAGACAGGGGCCGCAGGGGAGACATGTCCTGATACTTTAACAAAGTATCTTGAGGGCGGAATGCTTGCGGATGCGTTTGCAAAGGCGCCCCAGATTGGAGAAATCTGCCGCATTTTATTGTATTATGAGAAGAAAATGCAGACCGGCAGACGCTCTCAGCGTCAGATTGGAATTTTGCTGCTGGCTATCGAAGCAGTCGGTCGGATATATGGGTTTTCCGGGGATATGTTTCGGCAGCTTGCACGCTTCCGACAGGAATATGCGAATCTGCCTTTTGCATGGCGGCTCCGATGCCTGATACTGGAGGCGCATAATCTCGAAACACCTGCCGCGGAATATGAACGTATATGCGTAGAACTTGAAGAGGACTCGGCAAATGCCAAACAGGGGAAAGAATTAGCGGAGTATTTTTATGTGGCTTATATCAGGACGCTGATCCACGATGGAAAGCTTAAGAAGGCTCTGGAACAGTGCAGGGAGTTCTGGGGAAGAATGCAGGATGCGGGACTGAAATTGGAAATTTCACATTATATTATAAGGATTTTTCTGGAAAGGAGTGATTTCGAAGAGATCCCCTGCTGGATAAAAAAGAGCGAGAGTCTTTTGCTGACGGAGCCGGATGCGGAGATGGCCAGAGAAGTTATCATGCAAAAGGGACGCTATTATTTTTTTACGGAACAGTGGGAGATGTTCCGTAAAGTGCAGGAGGAGCTTTGCGCGAGCATTGGGGAGGCGGATATTCTTTGGCAGTATCAATTCTTTTACTGGAAGGGAATGGCGGAACTTACCAAAGCGCAGGATGAGAGCGCTGTTGCATCCCTGGAAGCTGCACGGGAGTACGCCCGTGCTTATTACGGGGAAAATCATACGGAGACGGCATATGTAAATTATGCCCTGGGATTTTCTCTCTGCCGCATGGGGCAGTATGAAAAAGCTCTTTTCTATACGGAGGAAGCTCTGGCTATTTATGAACGGTATACGGCAGCAAAAGGCATGGTCTGGCGCGCAAAAAATAATGTCGGTCATTTGAAGATGAAAATGGGAGAGCTTGCAAAGGCGCACGAATGCCTTACAGAAGTGTACGGGGTGCTTATCTCGGAAACAGAGAACCGCGACATAACGATTATGGCTCAGGTCTGCGATAATCTGGCACGGATTTTTCATGAGCTCGGGAACCGGGAAGAAGAACGGCGCTGGCTTATGGAGGCTGTTGGCTGCATGGAGCAGGCATTTGGGGCAGAGCATAAGATGACGAGGGAGGCAAAGGAGCGGCTGCAAGCGTGCCCGGAGACGTAAAAGCGTACACAAAAGACGCGGATTTGTGCACAAAAAGAACGAAATACGCGCATACAATAGGAAAATTGCCGAAAGTATGGTATCTATAAAGAACTGGCAGTTGGGGGGAAACGTCAGCTTCGGATGCCATAAAAAGCAGGATAACAGGAGGAAAAGGAAAATGAGAGGGAATAGAAAGTGCGTGATGATGACTGTTTTTGCAGTTGGAGCAGCAGCGGCAATGCCATTGACGGCAAGTGCGGAGATTTCATTGGAGAAGGCATATGAAGTGGCGGGGAGCGGCAGATTTGTGAACGGCTCTAATCTGTTGATCATGGAGGGTAATTCCGGTTATTATCTTACCTCTATGGATGGACAGATAAAATCAGAGGAGATTTATGGAAGAACGACGGAAAATGAGTATGGAATGATTATTGTAAATCAGAATAACGGAGATTTTAACAATACGGGCGCATTAAATCAGAACGGCCAGGAAATGATTCCAACAAAATATGGGGACATCGATGTGCTGAATGATGAGTGGGCGCTGGGTATTACGTTGAAGGAAGCAACCGCTGATCAGTACGATTATAAAAATCTCTGGGGTGACGAGGCTTACTACCTGATTGATACGGTGGACGTTTACCATGTGACGGACGGAACGGCAACCTGCCATACTACGTTTCCGAGAGAGAATATTATAGATGCACAGGCATACGGTTCCTATATTAACATTCAGGATCGGGCAACCAGTACGGTGGATACCTATGACGCTTCATTTCAGAAAGTAGCTTCGGATGTCGGGGATATTTATGCGGAGCCGGAAGCAAATGTTAAACTAATTGTTTACCGTGAGGATGGGCGGTGCGGCGTGAAGGATGCACAGGGAAACATCGTGATAGAACCGTCGTTCAGCATGATTGGAGACTTTAGGTATGGGTATGCGGAGGTGTACAGCGACGATAAGAGAGGACTGATCGACGAGCAGGGCAATGTGGCTGTCAAGCCGGTTTACGATGATGTTGAGAGACTGTTTTACCTGCCTTATGTTAACGAATACGGAGCAGGCTACGGCTATAATGTAAACGGCTATTTTGCTGTGGTACAGGACGGAAAATTCGGATATATAGATAGTCAGGGAAATACGACAATGGAACCGAAATATTCAGAAAGCGCGATAGAGGTGAATGGCGCTTCTGCTATTCTGACCGATCTGGAAGGAAATCGGCGGCTCCTTGCTGCAGACGGAACAGAAACAGTGCTGGAGGGATATGAAAGAATTGTTCCATTGCTGAATGGAAGCGGCATTTATTACAGAACAGAGGATGCCGAATACAATGAAGGTATGATCGACTGGCATGGCAATGAGATTATTCCGTGTGAAAATGATGACATTATGATCTCCGGTGACGGAAAATATGTGCTTGTGGACGCTGATTACGGCGACAGCATGGTTGAGGTTTATAAGCTTCCGGGTGCAGAAACAGAAGCGCCGACAGGGGAAACTGCGGCGGCAGCGGAAACAGAAGCGCCGGCGGAAGAAACTGCGGCGGCAGAAACGGAAGCGCCGGCGGAAAAAACCACGGCGGCAGCAGAAACAGAAGCGCCGGCGGAAAAAACCGGAGATACAGGTTCCGCTAAAGCGCTTCTGGAGAGTGCAGCTGCTCTTCTTGATAATGACAGTGCCGAAATAAGGATATCCGTAAAAATTCTTGTTCAGCAGGCAGCAGCCACAATCGGCGATCAGAATGAAGCGGCTGTGATTTTGCTGGATAATGTGCTTGAGATGCTGGAAACAGAGGGAACAGATGCGGCAGGCATCAAAGGAATTATTTCAAGTGTGACTGCGCTGCTGTAAAAAGTGTCACGGGCGTGCGCCTATGCATCCAAAAAGGAAAGTTATCTGCTGTGAGCAAGCTCCCGCGGGCACTTTACTTGGGATGCGACGA
>DKTR01000070.1:13524-13773 GCA_002473385.1 Lachnospiraceae bacterium UBA7225 | reverse complement strand
GTTCAATATGATTTTTTGAAACTATTACACCTATTTTTTCACATTAGAAACGGCGAGGGTTTCAGACTCCTGCCATATTTTTCTTTCAGCACACAGAGCGTAAGCTGCTCCGATGCGCGTGTGATTCCGACATAAAACATCCGGCGCTCCTCTTCAATGTCACTGACAAGCAGCGCCTTTTTGTAGGGGATGATGCCCTCGTTCACATCTATCAGAAATACGATCGGAAACTCCAGTCCCTTGGCGCTG
>DKTR01000070.1:3013-13222 GCA_002473385.1 Lachnospiraceae bacterium UBA7225 | reverse complement strand
CAGTCCCTTGGCGCTGTGCAGCGTAGTGAGCGTCACGCAGTCACTCTTTACCGCGCCGCTTTTGGCCTGTTCTCTCAGCATCTCTGCGTATTCCTCCATGTGGGCAAACCACGCCGTATGTGTCTCATACCCCCTGGCACTTTCTGAGAGCCGGTCCAGCACCTCATAAAGATCTTCTGCCTTTATTTTTCGATACGCAGCGTATTCTTCCAGATATTTTTCATATCCGATGCCATGGCGTATGTACTGCACCGCCGCATAAGGCTGCATCCGGGCAATTGCCGCCAGATCCTGCTCCAGCTTATCGATGCGCTGAATTACCCAGTATTTATCCTCGTAATACATACGCAGGCGCTCAAAATCTACCTGCGGCGTATCCAGACAGCTCCGCTCGATGTAGCGTTTGGGCTTATTCAGGATTTTCAGCACGTTGGCACGGCTGCGGTCGCCCATGGCAAGCTGCAGGTAGGCGATCACATGGCGCGCGATCCAGTGCTCAAACAGATTCGGCAGCGCATCCCGCATACGGAAGGGCACATTGTACTCTAAAAGCTTTTGTGACAATACCCCTGCGTCTGTATTGCTGCGGTACAGAACAGCGATATCCTCATAGCGGTGTCCCTGCGCAAGCGCCCTTTGAATACGCGAAATGATGCCAAGACTCTCCTGCTGCTGGTTCTGGAAAATCAGCTTCTCCACAGGTAGACCGTCTTCCTTCACCTTTTCGATCCGCTTTGCATAACGCACGGTGTTTCTGCTGATCACACGCGCAGCGAGGTCGCAGACATTTCCCGGACAGCGGAAATTGCGATCCAGCAGCAATTGTACTGCCTGCGGGTAATCCTTCGGAAAATTCAGCATAATCTCCGGCTTCGCACCCCGGAAGCGGTATATGGACTGGTCGTCGTCCCCCACTACGAAGAGGTTATTATCCGGCGCAGCCAGCAGCTTTATAATGTCATACTGCAGCCGGTTAATATCCTGGAATTCATCTACCAGAATATACCGGAACCTTCTCTGCCAGCCCTCCAGAATATCCGGACGTGAGCAGAAAAGCTCCCAGGTATAAACCATCAGATCATCGTAATCAAGTTTTCCCGCGCGCTCCATGCCGCGGCAATAGCTGGTATATATTTTGCGGAACAGCTCCTCCGGCACGCCCGCCGCATAGTAGTGCTCCAGCGGGATACGCTCATTTTTCACCTTACTGATCTCACGCGCCACATCGCACAGAAATTCAGCCTCATCCTCGATCTCAATATCCATCGGCGCGGTAATTTCCCGGAGCATACGATATTTTTCCTCCTCCGAAGCAATATTCTCCGCCGTATAGTGGTATGCATGTCTGAGAATTTCAAAGAAGAGAGAATGAAATGTACCGAAACGGATCTGCGTCTGCCGGCTGCCCGTTAATGCAAGGAAACGCTTCTGCATCTCCTGTGCAGCCGCTTTCGTGAAGGTAACAACCAGAATATGGATCGGCAAAATGCCGCACTGCTGCGTGAGATATTTTGTCCGTTCTGTAATTACTGTGGTTTTCCCGGAACCGGGTCCTGCCAGAACGATTGCAGGACCCTCCCGGTGCATAACTGCTTCCTTTTGTGCTTTCGAAAGCGCCATCTTACTGCTCCAGCTTTGCGATTGCCGCTTCAATGCGGGCAATCGTCTCATCGTGCCCGAGAATCTCCATAATCTCAGTCGCGCCTGCGGGCGTCATCTGCTTTCCGGACACTGCCGTACGGATGGGCCACATCACGTAACCGTTTTTATAGCCGTGCTCCTTTGCGAAGTTCACAAGCAGTTCGTACAGGGCGTCATTGCTATAGTCCTCCTGCGCCTCCAGAACCGGCAAAATCTCCTTTAACACAGCAAGAGATGTCTCACCGGTCGTTTTCATCTTCTTGTGCGTATACATAGAAACATCGTACTCCGGAACAGCCTCAAAGAAATCGATCAGAGCCGGAATGTCAGGGAATATCTCGATTCTCGTCTTTACCATCTCCGCGATCTTGCGGAAGTCTACATCCCTCGTAATTGCCTGTTTCATGTATGGAAGCGCCATCTCATAGAATTTTTCCGAATCCATAGCTTTCATGTATTCCCCATTCATCCATTTGAGCTTGTTGATGTCGAATACCGCCGGGGACTTGCTCATATGATGATAATCGAACACCTCCACCAGCTCCTCCAGCGAGAATATTTCACGGTTGTCCGACGGGCACCAGCCGAGCAGTGCCACGTAATTGACAATTGCCTCCGGCAAAAAGCCCTGCTCCAGCAGATCCTCATAGGAGGAATGACCGCTGCGCTTGCTAAGCTTTTTGTGATTTTCATCTGTGATGAGCGGGCAGTGTACATATACCGGTACCTCCCAGCCAAACGCCTCATAGAGACGATTATACTTCGGCGCTGAGGAAAGGTATTCATTTCCGCGCACTACGTGAGAGATCTCCATCAGATGATCATCGACCACGTTTGCAAAATTGTAGGTCGGAAAGCCGTCAGATTTGATAAGGATCATATCATCCAGCTCAGCGTTCGGCACCTCAATTGTCCCGTAAATGTCATCTTCAAACTTTGTTGTGCCCTCATTCGGCACATTCTGGCGGATGACATAGGGAACTCCGGCATCCAGCTTAGCCTGGATTTCCTCTTTAGAAAGATGCAGGCAGTGCTTGTCATACACCACGATCTCCTTGCCGGCAATCTCCTGTTTTAAGGATTCCAGACGCTCCTTGTCGCAGAAGCAGTAATATGCCTCGCCCTTTTCGATCAGTTTCTTTGCGTATTCCAGATAAATGCCCTTTGCCTGGCGCTCGCTCTGCACATAAGGTCCGTAGCCTTTGTCAATATCCGGTCCCTCGTCGTGCTTTAAGCCTGCATGTTCAAGCGTGCGGTAAATGATCTCCAGCGCGCCTTCAACAAAGCGCTCCTGGTCTGTATCCTCAATACGCAGCAGAAAATCCCCGCCCTCGTGCTTGGCGATCAGATAGGCATACAGTGCCGTGCGCAGATTTCCTACATGCATACGCCCTGTCGGGCTCGGTGCAAAACGTGTTCTTACTTTACTCATTTTTCATATCTCCTCTTTTTTTTAAAAAAATTATTTTAGGGCTTGCATATTTTAAAAAAATTGTATATAATATCCGTTGTGTGAAGCACTTCACATATAAGCTTCTGTGGCTCAGTTGGTAGAGCAACGCATTCGTAATGCGTAGGTCGCCGGTTCGAGTCCGGCCAGGAGCTTTTTTTATTGCCTTTTTGTTATTTCATGAAGCGGTCAATTGCCTTATTCAGCTCCTCTATCGTTTTCATGTCGCCGGTCTCCACCGCATCTACCAGACAATGTGATATATGATCCTGCAGGATTACCTTGCCGGTATTGTTAATTGCCGCTTTGACTGCCGAGAGCTGGATGAGCACCTCGCTGCAGTCACGTCCATCCTCCACCATGCGTTTAATGGATTCCAGATGGCCGATGGCACGGGAGAGACGGTTCAGCACCGATTTCACATGCTCCGGGTCGTGCGTGTGCGTGTGGCTGTGCGCATGCGCAGTACCGTCATGACTGTGCATGTCTGCGCTGCCGTTTCCGTGACTGTGCGCGTGTGCAGCCCCCTCTTCATGGCTGTGTGTATGTCCGCCGCCTGCGCCGTGGTTGTGCTCACCGTCATGAGGGGCGGCTGATCTGGCCGCCCCATGGGTATGCTCGATAATGGTTCCGTCCTCCAGAACATGTGTATGCTTCTCCGGGTTTTCGCCCTGTTTGCTCATGCTTTTTTTCAGCCTTTCTTCTCAGACTTTTTTACTGTTTTCTTTGCAGGTTCTTTCACCTGCTCTGTGGTTTCCGGCTCTTTTGCCGCTTCCATCTTCTGCATCAGTTCTTCTTTTAAAGATTTCTTTTTTACAGCCGTTCTGGCAGTTTTCTTTGCGCTGTCAGCCTTCTTTTCCTTTGCCGCTTTATTGGAAGCAGCTTTCGGCTCTGCCTTTGTGTAAGAAAAAACGCTGATAGCCATTGGCGGAATTCTGACAGTGATTGCATGATCCTGTCCGTCCGCTTCTTCCTTCTTTGACTGCTTTACACGCGGATTTACATTGCCCTCCCCGCCGAATTCTGCACGGTCGCTGTTAAAAATTTCTTTATATTTACCCGGATAGGGAACGCCGACCTTATGATTTTCATATACCAGCGGTGAGAAATTGCAGACGATCAGCAGCGTCTCATCCTTCTTCGCCGTGTTTCTGGTAAATACCAACAGGTTTTCATTCGCGTTGATCGCGTTTATCCAGGTGAAGCCTTCCGGCTCATAATCCAGTTCATAGAGCGCCGGATGTGTCCTGTAAAACTCCAGCAGAGCTTTGCAGTAGTCTCTCATCTTCCGGTTCGGCTCCTGCTCAAGATCCTCCCAGTCCAGTCCCTTCGCCTCATTCCACTCCTTATACTGGGCGAACTCCTGCCCCATAAAGAGCAGCTTCTTGCCCGGATGCGCCATCATGTAGCCATATGCCACACGCAGATTGGCAAACTTCTGCGCCAGATCGCCCGGCATCTTGTTGATCAGTGAACATTTGCCATGCACAACCTCGTCGTGGGACAGCGTCAGGATAAAATCCTCACTGTAGGCATAAATCATACTGAAGGTCAGCCCGCCGTGATTTCCGGCGCGGTAAATCGGATCAAGCGACATGTAGCCGATAAAGTCGTTCATCCAGCCCATGTTCCATTTATAGTCAAAGCCAAGTCCGTCGTCGTCCAGCGCCCCGGTAATTTTCGGCCATGCCGTTGATTCCTCGGCGATCAGCACCGCGCCATCCCTGCGTTTCTTAAAGACAGAATTTAAATGCTTCAGAAACTCGACTGCTTCCAGATTTTCATTGCCGCCGTATATATTGGCAACCCACTCTCCGTCATTTTTCCCGTAATCAAGATACAGCATGGAAGCAACCGCATCCATGCGGATGCCGTCTGCGTGATATTTGTCCGCCCAGAACAATGCATTGGCAATCAGAAAGTTTTTCACCTCCGGTCTGCCGTAATTATAGATCAGCGTGCCCCAGTGCGGATGGCTGCCCTGCCGCGGATCGAGATGCTCATACAGACAAGTACCGTCAAAGGCAGCAAGGCCAAAGGCATCACGCGGGAAATGCGCCGGCACCCAGTCCAGAATCACACCGATGCCTGCCTCATGCATGTAATTCATGAAGTACATGAAATCCTCCGGCGTACCGTAACGTGCGGTCGGTGCATAGTAGCCCGTTACCTGGTACCCCCAGGAGCCGTCAAAAGGATGCTCCATCACCGGCAGCAGCTCGATGTGCGTATAGCCCATTTCCTTTACATACTCCGCAATCATCGGTGCGAGCTCGCGGTAATTATAAAAATCCCGGTTCTCCGGCTTTCTCCAGGAAGCAAGATGCATCTCATAGACTGCCATCGGCTGTTTCTTGGAATCCGTCTTTTTTCTCTTCTTCATCCAGGCATCGTCCGTCCACTGAAACTGCGTCAGATCTGTGACAACTGACGCGGTATCCGGGCGGAGCTGCGCTGCATTGGCATACGGATCCGCCTTAAGATACGTAACATTGCCCCGCGCTTTAATTTCATATTTGTACAATTCTCCGACACTGATACCCGGCACAAATATTTCAAAAATGCCGCTGTCCCAGAGCCGTCTCATAGGAAGGCGTCTGCCGTCCCAGAGGTTAAAATCCCCCACCAGACTGACGCGCACGGCGTTCGGAGCCCACACTGCAAAATGTACGCCCTTCACACCCTGTACCGTCATCGGATGTGCGCCCATCTTTTCATAGATATCATAGCAGATCCCGGCATTGAATTTCGCCGTTTCCTGCTTCGTCAGAACCGGCTCGAACGCATACGGGTCGATGTACTCCAGGGAAGTCCCATTATCAAAAATCACATACAGCGTATACTTCGGAATCTTATCTCCAGGAATCAGAACCGCAAAAAACCCCGCTTCATCCTCCATGGTCATCTCATAGGATTCCTTTTTTCCGGTAATCTGAACGATAATGCGGTCCGCCGTCGGGATAAACGCCTGGATCAGCACCCCGTCGTCAGTCAGATGCGGTCCGAGAATGGAGTGCGGATTATCCTCCTCCGAATACGTGAGCGCCTCAATCTGCGCCCAGTCCATCAAATCATATAGCCTGTCTTCACCCATAATTAACCCTCCTGTAAATGATCGGTCGCTTTAGCCGGGAACTGTCTGCCCCTCTTTTGCACGTTCCCCGATGGCATGGATAAAAAGCCCGCTGCGCAGCTTCGGTTCAAACCAGGTGGATTTCGGCGGCATCAGGAGATGTTGATCCGCCACCGCAAACAGCTCTCCCATGGAAGTCGGATACATGGCAAAAGCCACCCCTCCATAAGTATCCACTCTCCGCTGCAGCTCTGAAAGCCCCCGGATACCGCCCACAAAATGGATGCGTTCATCCGTGGTCGGATCGCCAATGCCGAGCACCGGCTCCAGAATCTCGTGCTGCAGAATGGAGACATCAAGTCCATCGATCGGATGGCTGCTGCGATATTCCTCTTTCACCCTCAGTTCATACCACACCCCGTCCAGATACATCCCCATGCAGCCCTTCTCCTGCGGTCTGTAAGGCTGATTATGCCATTCTATCCGGCAGATTCCGCCCTCACAGGTGTGCTCCGGCACGCTGTTTTCCCGAATCTCACATTTCTGGCTGATTTTTTCCAGAAATGCTCCTGGTGTACAGCCGTTCAAATCGGCAGCAACACGGTTATAATCCATAATGCGCAGCTCATCGTCTGCAAAAAGCACAGACAGGAAGGAATCGTACTCATGGCTGCCATCCGCCGCTTCGCCGCGCGTTCTGGCCTCCTCGCGGCGCATCAGCGACACACGTACAGCCGAAGCGGCACGATGATGACCATCCGCAATATAAATCCGGGAAATTCCGGCAAAGGCTTCTTTAATGGTCCTGATCATCGCCTCGTCCGAGATTTTCCAGCCCCTGTGCGTGATACCGTCCTCCGACACAAAGTCAAAAATGGGCGCCTCTGTCTTTGCTCTTCGCATACAGGCGCTGACAGTCTCATTTCTGCGGTACGTCAAAAAAATCGGACCGGTCTGCGCTCCGCACACATCAATATGACAAATGCGGTCCTGTTCCTTTTCCGCACGGGTGTTTTCGTGCTTCATAATCACGCCATTTACGTAATCGTCCACAGCGGCGCACGCCACCAGCCCGGTCTGTGCCCTCCCATCCATTACCAGCTCATATATATAATAACATAATTCTCCGTCTTTTACAAAGCTTCCTTCTGAAATCATTTTCCAGAGAAGATCGTGCGCCTTTTGGTAGACCTTCGGCGCATACATATCTACCTCATCGCCAAACTGCGTCTCGGCGCGGTCAATGCGCAGAAAACTGAAAGGTTTATGCTCTACTGCCGCCTTCGCCTCCGCGCGGCTGTAGACATCATAAGGCAGCGCCGCAATTTCTGCGGCAAGATCCTGCCTTGGACGGATTCCGAAAAATGGTTTAATCTGTGCCATTTTTTCTCCTTCTGCCTTACTTTAATACGCGCACCTTCAGCACGCCGTCAATCTGCTTCAATGTCCCGATGATCTGCGGCGGCACCATGGTGTCAAGATCAAACAGAGAATATGCATATTCGCCCTTGCTCTGGTTCGCCATGTTGGCAATATTTAAATCAGCTTCGCCGAGCACGGAGGCAAATTGTCCGATCATATTTTTAATATTCCGGTGGTTGATCGCAACTCTGCACACCGTATTGCAGATGCCCATATCGCACTCCGGATAGTTTACAGAGTGGTGGATATTTCCATGCTCCAGGTAATCTATCAGCTCTTTTACCGCCATCTGCGCACAATTATCCTCGGATTCCGCCGTGGAAGCACCGATATGCGGCGTCACGATGCAGCCCTTTGCCCCTGCTGTCGTCGGATTCGGGAAATCGCTGACATAGCGTTTCACCTTGCCTGTACGCAGTGCATCTACTACCGCTTCCTCATCCACCAGCAGGTCGCGCGCATAATTCAGCAGCACCACGCCATCCTTCATCTTGTCAATGGCATCCTTATTGATCATCTTGCGGGTGCTGTCCATAAGCGGCACATGGATCGTAATGTAATCGCACTCGCGATAAATTTCATCTGCCTCCTTGATATGCTTTATATCGCGGGACAGATTCCACGCCGCATCCACCGAAATATAGGGATCATACCCGTATACCTCCATACCAAGGCGCGCGGCGGCGTTTGCCACCAGTACACCGATAGCTCCCAGACCAATGATGCCCAGACGTTTTCCTTTGATTTCATTTCCGGCAAAACGCTTCTTTTCTTTTTCCGCCGACTTGGCAATCAGATCATTCTGACGCTCTGACTGCACCCAGTTGATGCCGCCGACGATATCTCTTGACGCCAGCAGAAGCCCTGCCAGCACTGCCTCCTTTACACCATTGGCGTTTGCCCCCGGCGTATTAAATACTACAATTCCCTGTTCCGCACATTTCTGCAGCGGAATGTTATTGACACCCGCACCTGCGCGCGCGATCGCCTCCAGATTTTCGGGCAGCTCCAGGTCGTACATCGCTGCACTGCGCACAAGAATAGCATCTGCGTCTTTGATATTGTCAGTCTGTATATAAAGACCGGAGAAGCCGTCCAGTCCCACCTGCGAAATCGGATTTAAGCAATGATAATGAAACATTACAGATTCTCCTCCTCAAATTTCTTCATAAATGCGACCAGCGCTTCCACGCCCTCCAGCGGCATGGCATTATAAATGCTTGCACGCATACCGCCGACACTGCGGTGCCCTTTCAGGTTTTCCAGACCGGCTGCCTTTGCTTCTTTGACAAATTTTGCATCCAGCTCCTTATCACCCGTCACAAACGGCACATTCATCAGCGAGCGGTCTTTTTTCTCGACGGTTCCGCGGAACAGTTTGCTGTTATCGAGGAAATCATACAGGATCGCCGCCTTTTTCTCATTGCGCTCCTTCATTGCCTCCAGTCCGCCCATTTTTTTCAGCCACTTGAATACCTTTCCGCAGATATAAATGCAGTAGCTGTTCGGTGTATTGTAAAGAGAATCATGATCAGCATGTGTCTTGTAGGTGAGCATCGTCGGTGTGCCCGGAAGCACATCCTCTGTAATCAGATCTTCGCGGATAATGACGATTACCATGCCTGCCGGTCCGATGTTCTTCTGCACACCACCGTAAATAATGCCGTATTTTGTAACATCTACCGGCTCAGAAAGGAAGCAGGAGGAAACATCCGCCACCAGTGTCTTGCCCTTTGTGTTTGGAAGTTCCTTGAATTTGGTTCCGTAAATAGTATTGTTTTCACAGATATAGACGTAATCTGCATCCTCACTTATTGGCAGATCCGAGCAGTCCGGAATATAAGAAAAGGTCTTATCCTCAGAAGAAGCGATCTTATTTGCCTTTCCATATTTCTGTGCTTCCTGGTATGCCTTCTTCGCCCACTGTCCGGTGACGATATAGTCCGCTACCTTATTCTTCATAAGATTCATCGGGATCATCGCAAACTGCTGCGAAGCGCCGCCCTGCAGAAACAATACTTTATAGTTGTCGGGAATCTGCATCAGATCACGCAGATCCTGCTCCGCCTCTTTGATAATTCCATCGAAAATTTCCCCGCGGTGACTCATCTCCATCACAGACATTCCGCTGCCGCGATAATCCAGCATCTCGTCAGCAGCCTCCTGCAGTACCTCCTCCGGCAGAACCGCCGGACCTGCAGAAAAGTTATACACTCTGTTCATAATTTCTCCTCCTCAAACTTGATATGTTTTATTTTCGCAGATCGTCGTCCTGGTCAAAGACCTCCTCGATCGGCGCACCTGCCGGAACCATCGGAAATACCTTGTCATCCTGATCTATCTGACAATCGATCAGCACCGGTCTTCCCATTGCGATCGCTTTTTCAAGCGCCGGTGTAAGCTCCTCCAGACTGCGTACACAAATGCCTGCCGCACCCAGAGCCTCGGCAACTTTCACGAAATCCACTCCATCATTCAGAACAGTTGCGGAATAACGCTCCTGATAAAACAGCGTCTGCCACTGACGAACCATGCCCAGAACATGGTTGTTGATCACAACCTCGATGATCGGAATATTGTAGCGCGCCGCTGTTGCCAGCTCATTCATATTCATGCGGAAGCA
>DKTR01000070.1:1478-2741 GCA_002473385.1 Lachnospiraceae bacterium UBA7225 | reverse complement strand
CATATTCATGCGGAAGCAGCCGTCCCCGGCAATATTGATAACGGTCTTTTCCGGACGTCCCACTTTCGCGCCGATGGCCGCTCCGAGACCATAGCCCATTGTGCCAAGTCCGCCGGAAGTAAGCAGCGTGTGCGGCTCTTTAAACTTGTAATACTGTGCCGCCCACATCTGATGCTGTCCGACATCTGTCACGATGATAGCATCCCCCTCTGTCACTTTGTAAATTTCCTCAACAACCGCCGGACCGGTAAGCTGCCCGTGATCATATTTCAGCGGATATTTCTCCTTCAGCTCATGGATTTTCTGCAGCCATGCATCATGGTTGTGCTCCTCGATCAGCGGGGTCAGACGGCGGAGTACCTCACGCACATCACCCTCGATGCTGCAGTCAACCATAATGTTTTTATTGATCTCTGCCGGATCGATGTCAATATGCAGAACCTTTGCATTATTTGCAAAACGCTTTGCATTTCCAACCACGCGGTCGCTGAAGCGGACACCGATAGCAATCAGCAGGTCACACTGCGTGATTCCGAGGTTTGAGCACTTCGTCCCATGCATTCCGGTCATGCCGGTGTAGCGTTCGTCTCTTCCGTCGAACGCGCCCTTGCCCATCAACGAATCGCCGACCGGTGTATGTACCTTATCCACAAACTCTTTCAGTTCCTTTGATGCATCAGAGATCACCGCACCGCCGCCTACCAGCACAAACGGGCGCTCACAGTGATTGATCAGCTCCGCCGCGCTCTGCAGATCCGCCTCACGGATATAATCCGTCTTGCGCTCGATCGCCTCCGGCATCTGCTTCTCGTACTCTGTCTGTGCAGCCGTCACATCCTTCGGGATATCGATCAGAACGGGACCGGGTCTGCCCTCCTTTGCAATGCGGAATGCGTCGCGGATCGTATCCGCAAGCTTTGCGACATCCTTTACAATATAATTATGCTTCGTAATCGGCATTGTCACACCGGCAATATCAATCTCCTGGAAGCTGTCTTTTCCAAGCAGCGGTACTCCCACATTTGCCGTGATCGCCACGATCGGTACGGAATCCATATAGGCAGTAGCAATACCTGTAACCAGATTGGTCGCACCCGGACCGGATGTTGCAAGGCAGACACCCACCTTTCCGGTCGCTCTCGCATATCCGTCTGCAGCATGGGACGCACCCTGCTCATGCGAGGTAAGAATATGCGTGATTTCTTTACCATGCTTATATAATTCATCATAAATGTTCAGAATCGCACCGCCCGGATAGCCGAA
>DKTR01000070.1:937-1187 GCA_002473385.1 Lachnospiraceae bacterium UBA7225 | reverse complement strand
GCCGAAAACGGTATCCACACCCTGCTCCTTCAGACATTCAATCACAATCTGTGAACCTGTTAATTTCATATATATCCTCCTCAGTCTATAGTCAGAATCGGCGCCGCTCTTCTGACCCGGTAACGGATTTTGGGCGCCCCATCTTTGCTATTTCAGCTCCAGGATCGCTCCGCGGTTGCCTGATGTCACCATCTTCGCATAGCGCGCAAGATAGCCGGTCGTAATCTTCGGCTCTCTCGGCTGCCACTTC
>DKTR01000070.1:524-653 GCA_002473385.1 Lachnospiraceae bacterium UBA7225 | reverse complement strand
TTCGGCTCTCTCGGCTGCCACTTCGCCTTCCGCGCGGCCAGCTCTTCATCGGAAACTGCAATATCCAGCCGGTTTTCCGGAATATTAATTTTGATGATATCGCCCTCTTCCACGAGCGCGATCGGTCCG
>DKTR01000070.1:0-202 GCA_002473385.1 Lachnospiraceae bacterium UBA7225 | reverse complement strand
TTCCACGAGCGCGATCGGTCCGCCGACTGCCGCCTCCGGAGATACATGCCCGATAGAAGCGCCTCTGGAAGCACCGCTGAAGCGTCCGTCCGTGATCAGTGCTACGGAAGAACCAAGCCCCATTCCTGCAATCGCAGAGGTCGGGTTCAGCATTTCACGCATACCCGGACCGCCCTTTGGTCCCTCATAGCGGATCACAACT
>DKTR01000056.1:30663-47042 GCA_002473385.1 Lachnospiraceae bacterium UBA7225 | reverse complement strand
TTATGAAAATTTCATTTAATAAAATTTCATTTATATAATTGCATTCTCACGATGGCTCATGTATAATTAATCTATTATATAGGAACGTGAGAGGGAGAGATATGGAGAAACAAAAAACCCGTGGTAACCAGTCCGGTGAAAAGCTGCTGACAATTCTGGAATATATGGTGGAACAGGAAGAGCCGGTGAGGCTGCTTGATATTTCGAAGGATCTGCAGCTGAATTCAAGCACAGCGCTGCGGTTTTTGACGACTCTGGTGAATGCAGGATATGTGGAACAGAATACAAAGACCCTGAAATACTATCCGACGTATAAAATTTGTGCGTTGTCGAACCGGATGAGCATGCATCTGGATATTAGGACGATTGCCAGGAGTTACATGCTGCAGCTTAATAAAATATTCGGCGAATCTGTCTGCATGGCGATTGAGGATAATATGAAATCCGTGTATATTGAGGTGATACGTGAGAAGAATCAGTCACTGATGACTGTACAGAGCGTGGGGAATACAGCGCCGCTGCACTGTACCGGGATTGGTAAACTGTTTTTCATGAATTATTCGGAATTTGAAATAGAACGGTACATACAGGTTGAGGGACTGACAAGATTTACGGATAATACGATTACAAGTAAATGGCAGTTGGAAAATGAGATTGCGAAAATCCGGGAGAGAGGGTATTCCTATGATGAGGAAGAACGTGAGATAGGCGCGAGATGTCTTGCATTTCCAGTCTATGATTATTCAAATAAGGTGGTAGCCGGCATTAGTGTTACCGGACCGACTGCCAGACTGACAGATGAATTGATAAATCCGAGACTGGAGGATTTCAGAAGAATTACGATGGAAATATCAAAAAAGATGGGATATAAGATGTTTGATTAAAGGCGGACGCGAAAGCGTCCGTTTTTTTGCAGATAGAATTCACTTTAAAGAAGCACTTGACAAATAATATGCATTGTGACATAATTTCAATATCAAATAATGATGTTGGATTTCAAATAATGAAATATATTGCCGCATCACATCGCAGCAATGAGAAAGGAGTAATATTAAAATGAAAATCAGCTTATTAGAGCCGTTAGGAGTACCGGCAGAGGAGATTGAAAGATTATCAAAAACACTAATCGACATGGGGCATGAATTTACCTATTATGACACTAAAACGACAGATGTGGAAGAACTAAAACGACGCTCGCAGGGACAGGATATTGTAATGATCGCGAACAACCCGTATCCCGATGAGGTAGTCCGTGCGGAAGATTCTTTGAAGATGATCGCAGTAGCGTTTACGGGAATCGATCATGTAGGTCTGGAAGCGTGTAAAGAACGTGGAGTTGAAGTGCGCAACTGCGCGGGTTATTCCAATGAAACCGTGGCGGAGCTTGTAATCGGGCTGACACTTGGTTTGATGAGATTTGGCCTTGCAGCTGATGAGGCGACCAGAAACGGAAAGACCAGCGCAGGACTTTGCGGAACAGAAATTGCGGGCAAAAAAGTAGGTATTATTGGATGCGGAAAAATCGGTTTCCGTACGGCAAAACTGTTTCAGGCGTTTGGCGCGGAGGTAATGGCGTACCAGCGTACACAGGATCCGGTGCTGGAGGAAAATGGAATTCATCAGGTAGACCTGGATACTCTGCTTGCACAGAGCGATATCGTAAGTCTTCATACGCCGCTCAATCCGTCCACAAGGGGATTCTTTGATGCGGATAAGATTGCAAAGATGAAAAAGAACGCCATTTTTATTAATTGTGCACGTGGACCGATCGTAGATAACGAGGCGCTGGCGGATGCATTAAACAACGACAGAATTGCCGGAGCAGGTATTGATGTATTTGATATGGAGCCGCCAATTCCGACAGATTACTGTCTGCTGCAGGCAAAGAACACAATGCTTGCCCCGCACATTGCTTTCCTTTCGAAAGAATCTATGGTTAGGCGTGCAATTATCGAATTTGATAATGTCGCTGCATATTTAAATGGGGAAGAAAAGAATATCTGCAAATTTTAATTGCTTTTTTAAAGAACTTCATTGAATAAGAAACTCCCGGCTTTAGCAGGGGAGTTTCTTATTTTCTATGGGAATAAAAAGAAATTTTTATGTTGTCTTCTTTTATAAAAAGCTGTATATACAGTATCCGGCGTAGATCAGCAGCAGCGCCAGCCCCTGCAGGCGGTAGCCGCGCTTCTTAATGAAAAACGGAACCGTGAGGACAAGCATAACTGCCATGGAGACAGGTACGTCGATGAAGGTAGTCTGGTGCTCAACCGGGAAACTGGAGACGGCAGAGGGAATACCGATTACGAGCAGCAGGTTTAAAAGGTTCGCACCGAGCACATTTCCAAGCCCCAGGCTGGCATAGCCTTTAAGGAGGGACGTGATGGTGGTGACAAGTTCCGGCAGTGAGGTGCCGAGTGCAATAAAGGTGACGGCAATCACACGCTCCGGCACGCCGAGCTTTTCGGCAATGATAGTACCATTATCTACCAGCAGCCTTGCGCCGATAAACAGGGCAAGGGCAAAAAAGATGAGCATAAGCAGCGCAGCGGGAAGTGAGGTATCCTCTGTTTCCTGCGCTGCCATTTCGGCGGAGCCGGCTCCCGCGATCCGTATGTAGCCGAGCGTGTAGATGACGAAGCCGGCAAGCAGGATAAGTCCTGTCAGACGGGAGATAGTGCCGGTGAAATACTGTACAGCAAACAGAAATATGCTGAACAGGAAATACAGTCCGACGTTCCAGGTGAATGATTTTTTATCAACACCTCTGGAGGGGCGGAAGAGCTGGCTGATACCTGCGATCAGCGCCGTATTACAGATGATCGAACCGTATGCATTTCCGGCGCAGATAGCGGAAGAGCCGTTGAATGCAGCAGTGGTGGACACAAGCACCTCCGGCAGGGTAGTACCGATACTGACAATGGTCGCTCCGACCATGATTTCGGACATGCCGAGCCGCTTCGCAACGATTACTGCATTATCTACAAATTTGTCACCTCCGATGCAGATAATAGCAAGACCAAGCATAAACAATAGGACAGGGATAAGCATGGCAGATTCCTCTTTTCTTTCTGACAACATCTGGCGTACCGGATGTTTCCGGGCACGCTGCAGGCGTTTTTCGTTCATTATAAAGAAGATTGTATATTTTTTCAAGGGGTTTACCGAAAATGCATTGTAGAAATTAGACAAAAACGGATGGCAAATTTCTACTGGTATACTAGTAGACATTTGTGGACAGACCTTGAAGTAGTATGTTAAACTTGTATTATGATGTTGGGGTCAAAAGCCTTTGCCCCCAACTATGATACGGATTTCTCCGTGCTTATGCACTCCCGAAATTCTAAAACACCTCAAATTCGCACATTTTTCTTCGAAAAATGGCTGCTTTTCGGTGTTTTGCAGGTCCCAGAGTCATGCTTTTTCATGCAAGCATGAAACGCATGACCTTTTGATCCTGGTATCATCATATTATTAAATAGTAAATATGAATGGAAAAGGAGAACATTGCTATGAAAATGACATTTCGCTGGTACGGCGAGGGACGTGACAACATCACACTGAAACAGATCAGACAGATTCCGGGTATGTCCGGTCTGATGGGAGTTCTGGATGAGAAAGCTGCAGGAGAGGTCTGGGAAGAGGACGAGATCAGGGCTTACGTTGAGCATGTTCATGCAGCGGGGCTTGAGTGTGAGGTTATCGAGAGCGTAAACGTACACGAAGATATCAAGATGGGTCTTCCGACAAGAGACAAGTATATTGAAAATTACTGCACGACCATCCGTAATCTTGCAAAATATGGCATAAAGGTTATTGTCTACAATTTTATGCCGGTATTTGACTGGCTGCGCACCGACCTTGCCCGTGAAATTCCGGAAGATGGCTCCAACAGCCTTTACTTTGACGAAAAAGAGCTGGGCGATATGACCCCGGTTGATCTTGTACGTAAGACGATCGACGACTGCAACGGGTTCTCCCTTCCGGGCTGGGAGCCGGAGCGTCTGGCGGAGCTGGAGACTACGCTGAAGCGCTATGAATCCATTACCCCGGACGATCTGAGAGCAAACTATAAGTATTTCCTGGATGGCATTATTCCGACCTGCGAGGAGTGCGGCGTGGTAATGGCATGCCATCCGGATGATCCGGCGTGGCCGATTTTCGGGCTTCCGAGAATCGCTCACAGTCAGGAGGATTACGACAAGATTGTTGCCCTGCATGATTCCCCATGCAATACGCTCTGCCTGTGCACCGGTTCCCTGGGCTCCAATCCGGACAACGATATTCCGGCAATCATCCGTCACTTTGGTGAGATGAACCGCATCGGCTGCCTGCATGTGCGCAACGTAAAATATCTTGGGCATCACAAATTCCGCGAGGCTGCACATCTGTCCAGCGATGGCGATCTGGATCTGTATGAGATCATGAAGGCTGTATACGACACCTGCCCGGATACTTATATTCGTCCGGACCACGGTAGAATGATCTGGGATGAGGTTGGACGTCCGGGTTATGGTCTGTATGACCGTGCACTTGGTGCAACCTATATCAATGGTTTGTGGGAAGCAATCTGCAAGGAGAACAAGAATAAATAAATGCGTTTGCTGGAACGATATCCCAGGGAAACTGGAAGAGAATATGCGCTCCGTGTAATCAAGTATAATATCATCCGGCTGGAGCTTGCGCCGGGAAGCCATGTCAGTGAGAAAATTCTTGCTGATGAGATGGGGCTTTCACGGACACCGGTGCGGGAGGCGCTGATTGAGCTTGCCAGAGGCGGGATTGTAGAGATATATCCGCAGAGAGGCAGCGTAGTGGCGCTGATCGACTATTCGCTGGTGGAGGAGGCGCGCTTTATGCGCGGCGTTATGGAAAATGCTGTAGTAAAGCTTGTCTGTGAGATGGCTTCGCCGGAGGATATCTTAAAGCTGGGTGAAAATCTGAAGCTGCAGGAGTTTTATCTGGACAGCACAGATAACAGCCGGCTGATGGAGCTGGACGACGAGTTCCATAAGCTTCTGTTTGATATTGCGCAGAAGAGCCAGAGTTATTTGCTGATGCAGAACCTTACGCTGCATTTTGACCGTGTGCGTAATATGGCACTTTCGGCGGTGAAGGAGCTGAAGATCGTGCAGGATCATCAGATGATTGTGGAGGCAATCCGGCAGCACAATGCCGAAGAGGCGGGCGCATTGATGGAGACGCATCTGTCGAGGTACCGGATCGATGAGGAAGCAATCCGACGGAAATATGATGCAAAATATTTTAAATGATACCGGAGATTCCAGGCGTGCAGCAATCTGCCGGTATCATGAAAATAGATTTTTTAAATGGAACTGCTATGGCAGTTCCATTTTCATAACGAGAGTTTGCATCGGGAAAAGGATTCCGGAGCTTCTGGTCTGTACGCAGGGGGTGATTGCATTTAAAGGGAAGCAATCTGACCCTGCAGTTTATAGATCAAATCCGAAATACCTTACGGCATTGTAGTAGCTGACACCCTTAATGATCTTTTCCAGGGCTTTTTCATCGTCCGGATACTCACCGTTTTCTACCCAGCCGCCGATCAGCTCGCAGAGAATGCGGCGGAAGTATTCGTGGCGCGGATAGGAGAGGAAGCTTCTGGAATCTGTCAGCATTCCCACGAAGTTGCTGAGGATGCCGAGGTTTGCCAGAGAGGTCATCTGTTCGATCATGCCGGTCTTGTTGTCGTTAAACCACCATGCGCTGCCCTGCTGGATCTTGCCGACTGCGGAGGAATCCTGGAAGCAGCCGATGATGGTGCCGATTGCCGCATTGTCCACCGGATTCAGAGAGTACAGGATCGTCTTTGGAAGCTCGTCGGTAGAAACAAGCGCGTTTAAGAAATCGGCAAGCTGGTTTGCCGGGGTGTAATTGCTGATGCAGTCAAAACCGGTATCTGCACCGATTTTGCCAAACATACGGGAATTATTATCGCGCTTAACGCCATAATGGAGCTGCATTACCCAGTTCAGACGATGGTATTCCCTGCCCGCAAAAATAAGGAAGGCTGTTTTATATTTTGCTGTTTCGCAGGCGGAAACTTCGCTTCCTGCAAGGCGCTTCGCGAAAATTTCCTCGATTTCTTCATCAGATGCCGGAGCATACATTACATAATCAAGACCATGGTCGGAGACACTGCAGCCTCTCTCGTTAAAGTATTCCATGCGGTTTACAAGCGCTTTTTTCAGATCGGCGAAGCTTTTGACAGAGATGCCGCTTACCTCAGAAAGCTTTGCAATATAATCCAGGAATGACGGCTTTTCGATGCCGGCAGCCTTGTCCGGGCGCCATGCCGGAAGCACCTGTACGTCGAAGGTCTCGTCCGCCTTGATCTTTTCATGCCATTCCAGGGAATCTACCGGATCATCGGTGGTACATACCAGTGTTACGCCGGAGCGTTTAATCAGTTCACGCGCGCTCATATCCGGCTGTGCCAGTTTTTCGTTGCACAGATTCCATACTTCTTCAGCGGTGTCGGCACAGAGGTGTCCGGTGTAGCCGAAGTATCTCTGCAGCTCCAGATGGGACCAGTGATACAGCGGATTGCCGATCAGTTTTTCCAGTGTCTCTGCCCATTTCTGAAATTTTTCGCGTGCCGGAGCGTCGCCGGTGATATAGTATTCCTCTATGCCGTTTGAGCGCATCTGGCGCCATTTGTAGTGATCGCCGCCGAGCCACACTTCTGTAATGTTTTCGAAATGCCTGTCTTCTGCAATCTCCTGCGGATTGAGATGACAGTGATAGTCGAGAATCGGTGTAACCTCAGCGTAATTGTGATACAGTTTCTTTGCTGTATCTGTGGAAAGAAGAAAGTCTTTGTCCATAAATGGTTTCATTGTAAAACCCTCCTTATAAAAATTTAAAGAAATCCGTTGTTCCTCTCTCCAGAATATTGGCGGAGAGCATGGTTTTGCCGGGAGCGGGCTTGCCGCTTAATACACTCATCAGCGCGGCGACAGCGTTGTTGCAGCAGAATTCGAGCTGATTGTCGACGGAACTCAGCTCCGGCTCACAGCAGATGCAGAACTGTGAATTGTTGTAACCGATGATGCTGAACTGGGACGGGATATCAAACTGCATGGCTTTGGCATATTTCAGCGCGCCAATCGCCAGCTCGTCGTCTCCGGCAATGACAGTGTCAAAGATAAGACCGTCGGCGGCAACGGAAAGGAGCTTTTCCTTTGTCTCCGGGATGCTGCCGTTAAACAGTATAATACGCCGGGGATCGAGCGGAAGTTCTGCGGCTGCAAATGCCCCTTTGAAGCCCTCCAGCTTGCGCCTGCCGCTGTAGGAATCTGCGCGATAGAGAAAGAGTAGCTCCTTCCTGCCGTGCTCCAGACAGGCGGAAGTAACTTGCTGGGTGATTTCCCGGTCGTCACAGAGCGAACAGTAAACATTCGGTGCTTTCAGATAGCCGTTCAGAATGATGACAGGTACCTCGGCGGCAGCATCAACAATGTAGCGGTTGCGCTCCGGCACGGCCTCAATAAAACTGGAGCCGATCAGGATGACGGCGTCTACTTTTTTGGCAAGCAGCCGCTTCAGATATTCCATGCGGGTATCGTAGCCGGCACCGGTGCAGCTTAAAATAGCGTCATAATGGTTGGCGCGCAGCGCACGCTCCAGATAATATATCGCACGGGAGAAAAACTGGTCGGAGGAATCTGCGCAGAGCAGTCCGATAGTCTGCATGGTATTTAATCCCAGTCCGCGTGCGAAGGCATTTGGCGTATAATCATTTTCTGCCATGATATCCAGAATTTTCTGCCTCGTTTTTTCACTGACACGGGCATTTCCGTTCATGACACGCGACACGGTGGCGATGGAAACACCGGCTTTTTTTGATATATCGTAAATGTTCATAGGCAACCTCCGGTTTCGAAATGCCCTCCGGCGATTTGTGCGGCAATATATAGCTAATATAAAAATGTAAGCGCTTACACAATAGCTGTTTAGCTTACTTAGTCTATATTATACAATAGAAAAAATAAAATAGCAATGCATTTCTGCAGAAGTTGGATATTCTCTTTAAAAAGGGAAATAATCCTTGACGTTTAGACTCTGCAGAATTATAATGATTGTAAGCGCTTACATGAGCGAATGATTATGGCAGAAGTCAAAGGAATCTATCCCAAAATGGAAAGGAGAAAGGTATGCAGTTAAACGAACAGGGTTTAGCAAACAGGCAGGAGTGGCTGAGTAAGGGGTACAGCCTTCCGGAGTTCGATCGCGGGGCAGTTAAGGCAAAAACAAAAGCAGCACCGCGTTGGATTCACTTTGGTGCGGGAAACATCTTTCGCGCATTTCAGGCAAATGTGCTTCAGGGACTTCTGAACAGGGGAATCTGGGACAGCGGTCTGATAGTTGCAGAGGGCTTTGACTATGAAATCGTAGAGAAAATGAACATTCCGCATGACGGCTATACTGTACTGGTTACTCTGAAGGTGGATGGCACTGTAGAGAAGACGGTGGTCGGAAGCGTTGTAGAATCTCTCACCGTAAATCCACAGAACACAGCAGATTTTGACAGACTGAAAGAAATCTTCCGCGCAGATTCGCTGCAGATGGTCAGCTTCACGATCACGGAAAAGGGGTACAGTCTTGTAAACGGCGCGGGTGAGCTGCTTGGGGCTGTTAAAGCAGATATGGAAAAAGGACCAAAGCAGGCAGACAGCTACATCGGAAAAGTGGCTGCGCTTCTCTACGAGAGATATCTTGACGGTCAGAAGCCGATTGCCATGGTAAGTATGGATAACTGTTCCCACAACGGGGACAAGCTGTATGCGGCGATCAATGAGCTGGCAAGAGTGTGGGCAGAAAACGGCGTTGGCGAGGCAGGCTTTGTAGATTACGTAAACGATAAATCAAAGGTAAGCTTCCCGTGGACGATGATCGATAAGATCACACCGCGTCCGAACGCAAAGGTAGAGGAAATCCTGCGCAGGGATGGTCTGGAGGAGCTTGATCCGGTTATCACCTCCAGGAACACTTATATTGCACCGTTTGTAAATGCAGAAGAATGCCAGTACCTTGTAATTGAGGACTCCTTCCCGAATGGCAGACCGAATCTGGAAGAGGGCGGTGTTATTTTCACCGAGAGAGAGACCGTAGATAAAGTGGAAAAGATGAAAGTCTGCACCTGCCTGAATCCACTGCATACCTCACTGGCTGTCTATGGCTGCCTGCTTGGCTATGAACTGATTTCGGAAGAAATGAACAATCCGGTTCTGAAGAAAATGGTTGAGATTATCGGCTACAAAGAGGGACTTCCGGTGGTTGTAAATCCGGGCATTCTTGATCCGGAAAAATTTATCAGTGAAGTTATTAATACCAGACTGCCGAATCCGTTTATGCCGGACGCACCGCAGCGTATTGCGACCGATACTTCCCAGAAACTGGCGATCCGTTTTGGTGAGACCATCAAGGCATACGCAGCTTCCGATGAACTGGATGTGGCAGATCTGAAGCTTATTCCGCTTGTGCTTGCAGGATGGATCCGCTATTTGATGGCAGTGGATGACAATGGAAATGCGTTTACACTGAGCCAGGATCCGCTTCTGACTACCGTCTGCCCGCATGTGGAGGACATTAAACTCGGCGAGACAGAGGGGGTGGAAGAAAAGATCCGTCCGATTCTGGAGAATCAGGCAATTTTTGGCGTAGATCTGTATGCACTCGGCATCGCTCCGCTGGTAGTTTCCTACTTTAAGGAGCTGATTGCGGGACCGGGCGCTGTAGCGGCAACACTGGAAAAATATGTGAATGCATAATCTGAAAGCATCATGGGAAAAATACTTTTGTTTACGATATTATAAAATTAATTAGGCGGCAATGCCGCAACAGGGAGGATAAACATGAATTTAAATTTAAGACCGGCAAATGAGTGCAAGTTTGATGCAGTTTCTCTGGGCGAGGTTATGCTTCGCCTTGATCCAGGTGAAGGAAGAATCCGCACCGCACGTTCTTTCCGTGCATGGGAAGGCGGCGGAGAGTATAATGTAGTACGCGGACTTCGCAGATGCTTTGGCATGAAAACGGCTGTGATCACAGCATTCGCAGACAACGAGGTTGGTAAGCTGATGGAGGATTTCATCCTTCAGGGCGGAGTTGACACATCTCTTATTAAATGGATGAAGACGGATGGGATCGGCAGAATCTGCAGAAACGGTCTGAATTTCACAGAGAGAGGTTTTGGTATCCGCGGTGCAGTTGGATGCTCCGACCGTGCCAATACTGCAATCTCCAAAGCCACACCGGAAGATTTCGACTTCGACTATATCTTTGGCGAGCTTGGCGCGCGCTGGCTGCATACCGGCGGCATCTATGCAGCACTTTCCGAGCAGTCCTGTGAGACCGTCCTGGCGGCAATCAAGACGGCGAAGAAGTATGGCACAGTGGTTTCTTATGACCTGAATTACCGTCCGTCCATGTGGAGTGCAATCGGAGGACAGGCAAAGGCACAGGAAGTAAATAAAGAAATCGCAAAATATGTAGATGTTATGATCGGAAACGAAGAGGATTTCACGGCATGCCTTGGATTTGAGATCGAGGGTAACGATGAAAATCTGAAAGCGCTGAATCTGGACGGCTATAAGAAGATGATTAATGAGGCTGCAAAGACCTATCCGAATTTCAAGGCGGTTGCAACCACACTTCGCGAAGTTAAGACTGCTACCGTAAATGACTGGAGCGCAATCTGCTGGGCAGACGGCGAGATCTACAAGGCAAAGGATTACAAGGGACTGGAAATCATGGATCGTGTAGGCGGCGGAGATTCCTTCGCATCTGGTCTGGTATATGGTCTTATGACGACCGGCGATGCAGAGCTGGCAGTAAATTATGGCGCAGCACATGGGGCACTGGCAATGACGACACCGGGCGACACTACGATGGCAAGCAGGAAAGAAGTAGAGGCGATCATGGGCGGCGCAGGCGCACGTGTACAGAGATAAAAAATCTCACTTTGGCAAAAATCCACCGCAGATGTATTGCCTGAACAGCACTAAAGAATAAAGACAGTGTACGCATTTTAAATGCACAAACGCCATCAGATTGTTATTGCTAATCTGGTGGCGTTTCTGTATTGCAAAAAAGGAAGAGGTGTGATAGTCTGATTTTCGAACCTATAATTTTATAAGGGAAAGCAGGAATAACAGACATGATGACAGTACAAAAAAGGCACAGAGACATGCATGGCAGACAACATGGGAGCGGAATGGAAGAAACAATCACAGAAGGCGTTATCTGGAAGCAGCTTTTGATTTTTTTCTTCCCGATTTTAATTGGCACCTTTTTTCAGCAATTATATAATACGGTGGATGCCGTGGTGGTAGGCAGGTTTGCGGGCAAGGAGGCGCTGTCCAGCGTGGGCGGCTCCTCCGGGCAGATCATCAATCTGGTGGTGGGCTTTTTTACTGGTTTATCCTCCGGAGCGACGGTTGTCATTTCACAGTATTTTGGGGCAAAGAAGCGGGAAGAGCTTCAGCGCGCATTGCATACTGCGTATGCATTCGCTATCTGGTTTGGCGTATTGATCGGGCTGGCTGGTGTAATACTGACGCCGGTGCTGCTTGAGCAGATGAATACGCCGCCGGAGCTGATGCGTGATTCTGTGCTGTATGTGCGGATTTATTTTGCCGGGCTGGTCTTTGTGCTGATTTACAATATGGGTTCTGCTATTTTACGCGCCATCGGTGATTCCAGACGACCGTTGTACTATCTGATCATCTGCTGTGTCATCAATATTATACTCGACCTGGCGCTGGTGCTTGGACTGCGCCTTGGGGTGCTTGGTGTGGCAGCTGCCACCCTGTTTTCACAGGCGGTCAGCGCAGTGCTGGTTACGCGCGCGATGATGTATCACACGGAAGCGATGGAGCTGCGGCTTCGCGAGATACGGATACAGAAGGATATGCTGCGGAGGATGCTGTGCATCGGGCTTCCCACCGGCATCCAGTCAAGTATGTACAGTCTTTCCAATGTGCTGATCCAGGCATCCTTAAATAATTTTGGCGTGGATACGATGGCGGCATGGTCGGCTTTTGGAAAAATTGACAGTATCGTCTGGATGATCAACGGTGCATTTGGTATTGCAGTGACGACCTTTGTCGGGCAGAATTTTGGTGCCGGAAAGTGGGATCGTGTCCGCCGGGGAACGAGGGACTGTCTGCTGATGACTGTGGGCACAGAGCTGGTACTCAGTGCATTTATTGTGTTTGTGGGACAGTATCTGTTTGGAATTTTCACCTCGGATATCGGCGTTGTGCAGATCGGAATGCGCATGGTGCGGATTATTTCGCCCACCTACTGGCTATTTGCGTTTATTGAAATTTATTCTGGTTCGCTGCGTGCGCAGGGCAGTGTGCTGGTGACAACGATTATGACGCTGACGGGTGTTTGTCTTCTGCGCGTAGTCTGGGTAATGTTTATTGTGCCGGACGGAACGCTGGAGCAGCTTATCGCATGCTATCCGATTACGTGGGTAGTGACAGCGGCTGCGATGATCCTTTATTATTTCTATAAGCAGAAGCGTATTGTACGGTCATTTACATAAGACAAATGTGCGGATTTCGAATGTGCTTTGTATTTTGGGTTGATGAGTGCCAGCGGCACTTGTCTGGCAACGACCGGAGTAACAAGGAAGGGCAGCAGCATGGTTTCTTTTGAGGAATTTCAGGATATGATGGAGGAAATTGTCCAGACCTTTCCGGAAGATTTCTTCCGGGAGCTGAACGGCGGCGTTTTTGCGCGCAGACATCCGAAATACCATCCGGAGAGCGTGGATCATGATCTGTTTATTATGGGGGAATATAGCAGACAGTACCATCTGGGGCGTTTTATTGTGATTTATTACGGTTCCTTTATGCAGGTGTATGGTCATTTGTCAAAGGAAGAACTGAGGAGACCCTTGCGCAAGGTGCTGCTGCATGAATTCCGACATCACCTGGAATCGCTCGCGGGAGAGTATGATCTGGAGATTGAGGATGCGATAGAAATCGCACAATACAGGGAAAGACATGGAAATGGAAGAGATCTTTAAATATCAGAAGCAATTATCATTTTCTGAAATGTGTGTACAGCTTACAAGGCTGGGAGATGATTACCATATTGCATTCCAGGGCGGACAGAAGCCGCATATTGGCTGTACAGTGCTGGCAGTGCCGCGCCCATCGCTGACGGGGGATGACAGTGTTTCCGTGACATCGTCAGTGCTGAATGTGACGGGGCACAAGGATGAACAGATCTGCCGCTATCTGGCGGAGGAGACGGCGAAGAAAAAGCAGGCGGTGACAGTCTGTACGGGTGGCTTTCATTTTGATGATATTACGGCGGAACAGATACAAGAAGTAATGGAGGCTGTCCGGGAGCTTGGTGCGATGCTGTGAAAAATCCATCTGATGCCCGGGAAATTTATTTAACGACAGGTGCCTGTTTCCGGGTACCTGAAAAATGTGCTGCTACTATGAGTAGACGGCACTTTTTTCTGCCCTTGAACATCTCACGGAAGAGCGACTTACAAACAACGACCGGACACACAACTTTCATAATTTAATTATCAGCACGCTGTACGGTAAATTTAATAAACGGTCTTTTTGGTACAGATTATCCGGTGGACAGCAGTGTCACCTATAACTGGACAGAAAATACGGACGATGAATTAAAAAGAACGCTTGCTGATACGATTGTTACGATCAATGAAAAGTATAGCTATCACATAGAATTTCAGATGACAGAGGAGGGGGATATTATTTTGCGCATGCTGGAGTACGGTTTTCACCACGCTATGAAGAGCAGGAACGGATTGGACGAGATTGACTTTCCGGAACCGATGACCGTATATCTTTATGACCGGGAAAGTTTTCCAGATGAATATGAACTGCGGATTCACTTTGGAAGGCAGGGAACATTTTCTTACAGAGTGCCGGTATACAAATACCTGAATCATTCAATGGATGAACTTGACCAGAGAAAGCTGATTGTACTTTTGCCATTCCAGCTTCTAAAGCTGCGGCGGACAATTGAAAGAGAACGCACAGAAGCAGCCAGACTTTCAGAGATGATCCTGCTGCTGTACCACCATATCTACGACGGATATGAGGAGCTGGAAAATGAAGGGGTGAGTGATATGGCAGAAGAAGCATTAATCCTGGATATTGATATACTGGAATATGAGATTAAAAAGCTGACGAAGGCGAATGAAAAACTGGAGGAAAAAACAAGACAGCTTGAGAATCAAAATAAGAAGCAGGCAGGAAAATTAAAAAATCAGGAAGAGCAAATGAAAAATCAGGAAGATAATATTTATCAACTGGTAAAATGCTTGTCCGCGACTTGCTCACCAGAGGAGATTGCTGCGAAGACCAATATACCGGCAGAGACAATAGTGGAGATACTTCACGCGGACAGATAAAAATGTCTGTGTGAGTCAGATACCCCGCAGCAGGCTACAGGGCATCAATCAGGCATGTCCGCCTGGCTCGTTGCTCGCGGGAATAAATATCCGGTGTAAGTTTCTGCTATGCCATCGTAGTTTCCGGGTAGGTGCTGCAGAATTCTGCGTAAAAGAGTTTTGCAGCGCCATTTTTTGTGTTTGCGTTATAGTATAGATATTCATTGAAGCGGCAGGCGTCGTTGGCGATGCCGATGGTAAGGGTGTTGTCGGACGTAAATTTTCTCGCGTAGCGCGGGATGATGGCGATACCTCTGCCGATCGTCACCTGGAAGAGGGCGGAGGACAGATTGGGTGCCGGAATACAGGTGACCTTGTCGTGCGTGTATTTTTTTACCAGCAGCCAGTTTTTGGCGTAGGGTCCAAAATATTCGTGAGAGAAAGGCACGATGATGCTTTCTCCCTCCAGCTCCCGGAGCTGGATGAGCGATTTTGAGAGCAGCGGATGTCCGGGATAGAGGGCAACGTAGGTGCCGTGGCTTGCGACCGGATGCACATGAATGGATTCTGGCATATTCTGGTACTCACAGGGTGAAAAGATAAAGTCGTAGACCTGTGTGTGCAGCAGCCGTTCCGGCATACCGCCAGCCTTTACGTCGAAGTCCACGAAAATGTCCGGATAGCGCTCCTGAAAACGTCGGACGAAAATCTGCATGTGAGCAGACTGGGCGAGTTCCAAGGCACAGGCGATACGGATGTTTCCCTGAATGGGGAAATTAGATATCTGCAGCAGGCTGACGGCGCGGTTGCACTGATCGATCAGTGCTTCTGCCTTCTGTGCCAGCAGCCGCCCGGCATTGGTGAGGGTAACACCATGTGTGGTGCGGAAAAACAGGGTTACTCCAAGCTCCTGCTCCATATCCTGGATATGCTTGGAGAGGACGGACTGTGAGATATAGAGATTGGCAGCGGCGCGGCTGAAATTCAGCGCTTTGGATAGAACCAGAAATTCATAAAGCTTTTCCGTGCTCATGTTGCGGGACCTCCTTTGTAAACTGTAAAAAAGAAGATACAAATGCCTGCACCTGCTGATTCTGACGATTTTTACTGTAGAACAGAGCAGAGGATGCAGCGTAGGAAATGTCTGTCAGCGGAAGGCAGACGGTGTTTGGCGGGGCGTTCATCAGTGGCATCGGCGAGATGACCAGCCCCTTTCCAATTGGCACGAGCAGCATATAAAAAACAGGGGAAGAATTGCAGTTCCAGATGGAATAGGTAATTCCTGCCGCTTTCAGATTTTCGGTCTGGAAATCACGGATACAGGTTTCGCGTGTTTTAGGGTATAGAATAAAGCGCTCTCCGTCCAGCTCTTTGATGGAGATGATCTGGCGGGAGGCAAGGTGGTGGCTGGAAGGCAGCAGAATGTATTGCTGTGATGGGGCGATGGATTTGCGCACAATACCCTCCGGGAAGGGCTGGCGATTCATTACCGGTGCGAAATAAACATCTACCTGTCCGCAGGCAAGCCCCTCTGCGATGGAACAGGTGTTGTCGTCTAAAAGATCCAGCTCAAGCTGTGGATTGCGGGCGTTCAGCAGGTCGAGAAATGGTCCGAGGTAAAAGGGCAGACCGGAGCCGGTCACAGCAATCCGCAGATGGCTGAAGCTCTGCTGGTCGGTCTGCAGCAGTTCCTGCCTGAGCGCCGCATAGCGCCCGACGATTTCCTGTGCATCCGCATAAAAACGGCTTCCCTCCCCGGTAAGTGTAAGTGGGGGACGATTGCTTTTAAAGAGTGTAATGCCAAGCGATTCCTCAAAAGAACAAAAGCGCGCGCGCAGAGTGGCAGGGGAGAGCTGCAGCCTTCCGGCTGCTTTTTTTATGCTCTGATTCTGGACGATCTCAATAAATTCTGTCAGCCTTTCAATATCCATTTAAAAACTCCAAAATAAAAAATTAGAATAACTAA